>JBGPBA010000133.1:0-4669 GCA_041481005.1 Candidatus Krumholzibacteriia bacterium
GTCTACTTTTACCAGCTCGGCGAGAAGCTCAACGTCGACGACTTCGCGGCGGCGGGGAGGATGTTCGGCCTCGGGAAGAAGACGGGGGTCGATCTTCCGAGCGAGGCGTCGGGGGTGCTTCCCGATCGATCCTACCTCGACCGCAGGTACGGAAAGGGGAAATGGTCGCGGGGGCTGCTCCTGAACTACGCGATCGGCCAGGGAGAGATTCTTACCACCCCGATGCAGCTCTGCGAGCTCGCCGCGGAGTGCGCGAACGGCGGCTTGCGCGTTCAGCCGCATATCGTCGAGAAGATCGTCGACGCCAATGACAAGGTCGTGTACCGCGCGAAGCATCCGGCCGCTCCGGTCCCCGGTATCGACCGCAACGCGCTCCAGTTTATCCGGGGCGCGTTGTCCCAGGTCGTGTCGAACGACCACGGGACCGGACGCGCCTCGGCGGTGTACGGCGTGTCGGTGGCGGGGAAGACGGGCACCGCGCAGAATCCGCACGGGCGCGACCACGCCATCTTTGTCGCGTACGCGCCGGTCGAGAATCCGACCATCTGCTGCGCCATCGTCATGGAAAACGCGGGGCACGGAGGCACCTTCGCCGCGCCGGTGGCCCGGCAGATTTTCTACGCGTACTTCTACCCGATCACGACCGGCGAGGCGCTCGGCGCCCCCCCGGTCGCGCGCGGAGATTGAGGACGGGCGTATGGGCGAGCGCTACTTTCACGATTTCGATTGGCTCATACTCCTCATGGCGCTTCTCCTCATCGGGATGGGGCTCCTCACCCTCTACTCGATCGGTCACGTCCCGGCCGAGTTCAGGGACAGCTTTCAGCCCGAGAAGACGGGTCTTCTCGCGAAGCAGCTCATCTGGGTCCTCGTCGGGCTCGTCGTCATGACGCTCGCATGCCTCGTGCCGTTTCGATACTACGAGGGGATGGCGGTCATCTTCTACGTCGTCGGCATGCTCATGCTCGTCGCGGTGCTTTTCGCCCCGCCGATCAAGGGGGCGCGGCGCTGGATCGACCTCGGAGGCTTCGGCCTCCAGCCGAGCGAGTTCATGAAGATCGCCGTCATCTTCATTCTCGCGCGGGTCCTCGCGGAGAAGAAGAACCGGCCGAACAGCCTGCGGGTGCTGCTTTTGTCCTTCACCGCGGTGATGCTCCCGTTCCTGCTCGTTATCAAGGAGCCGGACCTCGGCACCGCGCTCGTCTTCCTCGGGCTGCTGTTCCCCATTCTCTACTGGCGCGGGCTCAACGACAGCCTCGTCATCCTCTTCATGACCCCGCTCGTGAGCGCGTTTCTCACGATCTACAGCACGACGGCCGTCGAAAAGGGGGGCTATCCGTACCTGCTGCTCTCCTTCTTCGTTCTCATCCTCGTCTACGCGTACCGCCACCGCCGCGACGTCTCGAGCAGCCTCACGCTCGTCGGGCTCAACCTCGGCGTCATGCTGCTGGTTCCGCTCATCTGGAGCCGGCTCGCGCAGTACCAGCAGAAGCGCATCCTGACCTTCCTGCGTCCCGAGTCCGACATCCTCGGTTCCGGCTGGCAAGTGTATCAGTCGAAGCTCGCGATCGGCTCGGGCGGGTTCCTCGGGAAGAAGTTCCTCCACGGGACGCATAAGCTCCTCGCCTTCCTCCCGGAGCGGCATTCCGATTTCATCTACTCGGTCATCTCGGAGGAGCTCGGTTTCCTCGGATCGCTCGCGATCCTCGTTTTCTTCACCGTCATCATCGTGCGCGGGCTCTACCTCGCCACGAAGATGAAGAACCGGTTCGCCTCGCTCGCGGCGGTCGGCATCTGCTCGTACTTTGCTTTTCACGCCATCGTCAATATCGGTATGACGACGGGGCTCACTCCGGTGACGGGGCTTCCCCTTCCGTTCATGAGCTACGGGGGGAGCTCGATGATCGTGAGCTGCTTCCTCATCGGAGTTCTGCTCAATTTCAGCATGCGTTTCTATGAGTACTGAAGGAGGGGTCGTGCATCCCGTTCTGATCGAAGTCGGGCGCTTCAAGATATACTCGTACGGATTCATGCTCGCGCTGAGCTTCTGGGTTGGGATCCTCTGGGCCGCCCGGCGCGCCTCGAAGCGGGGGGTGCGTGCCGAAACGATCTACGACCTGAGCATGATCCTCATCATCGCGGCGGTGCTCGGCTCGCGCACGCTCTACATCCTCACGCACCGCTCCGATTACCGCAGCCTTCTCGACGTCGTCGCCCTCTGGCAGGGAGGGGCGACCTTCTACGGAGGCTTCATCCTCGCGCTCGCGGGAGCTTTCATATTCTTGCGGAGAAAGAAAATCCCGTTCCTCCTCGTCGCCGACGTCTGCTCGCCGTCGATCGCGCTCGGCTACGCGTTCACGAGAATCGGATGCTTCCTGAGCGGCTGCTGCTTCGGCCTGCCGGCCGGGTCGGGCTTCGGCGTCGTCTTTCCGGCGCATTCGCCCGCGGGATTCACGTGCCCCGGCGTCCCGCTTCAGCCGATCCAGCTCTATGCTTCACTGTCGGGGATCGTCATCGCGGGCCTGCTTGTCCTCCTCGAGAGAAAGAGCCCGTTCAGAGGATTTCTCTTCGCCTTCCTCTGCATTTTCTACGGAGCAGAGCGTTTCATCGAGGACATGTTCAGGTACTATGAGCCCTCGGCGCGCCTCGGCGCGCATTTGACGCAGAGCCAGGCGATCAGTGTATGCCTCGCGGCGGCGGGCATGATTCTTCTCATCGTTCTCGCGGCGCGTGCGAAGAAGGCGGGCGGGGCCTCGAGCGCTCCGTGATTGTGGCTGCGCGCCGCATGGGGCGGCGCGGTCGAAATGCGGGTGGTGTGGGGTGTGGGGGTTTCTTTCGTTTCTTCTCGAGGCGCTTCTTCCGTGCGAATGTCTCATCTGCAAAAGGGGACTTCGGCCCTTCGAGCCGATCGATCTTCCGGTGCGCCCGGCGGGCTGGCCCCCCGACGTCGGAGCCTTCTTTGCGGCCGATCTCAGACTCTCCATCTTCGGCGAGCTCTCAGTCCCCGCGCGCGTATTGTGCACCGAGTGCTGGCTCACGCTGGACCCGGCGGGGGCTCCGGGGAGGCTCGTGCCTTCGGGTGCCGACGAGGCCCCGCTCGATATCGTCTCGCCATTCTATGAGAATGATGCGCTGCTGGCCCTCGTGCGATTCCTGAAATTCTCCGGAGGCAAAGCGGCGGTGCCCGCGCTCGCCTGGTGGATGGCCCGGGCCTTGACATCGTATCTTGCGTCCCGGCCGGTTCCCGGCGCGGCGCCGGTGCTCGTCCCGGTGCCGCTCCACCCTCGCCGCGAGCGCTCGAGGGGCTACAACCAGTCCGCGCTTCTCGCTTACGGCGTCGCCGGGCATCTCGGGCTCGAAGTCGACGGGGGGCTCCTCGCGCGGGTCAGACATACGAAGAGCCAGTCGACCCTGGTTGCCGAGGAGCGCTGCGGCAATGTGCGAGGGGCGTTTGCCGTTCGCCGTGGCGGATCCCCGGATCCGAGAAGGATCGTGCTCGTCGACGATCTCGTCACGACGGGGGAGACGGCGAGCGCCTGCGTCCAGGCGCTCGCAGAGGCACGACCCGCCTCGATCGCAGTTCTCTCGGCGGGGCGTGGGAGAGCCCTCTCCAAGGGCGTATCCGGGGCTTGACACGCGCGCGCGCGATGTGTGAACATGGGGGCTCGAGAAACCTGCTCATACCGAGAAAGAAGGGAGGCCCCCGTGCTCACCACGAACAAGGAGCTCATGAAGGCCGCTCGCGCCGGCGGCTATGCCGTGGGCGCATTCAACATAAACAACATGGAGTTCCTCGAGGCGATCGCGAAGGCGGGCGAGGAGCTCGCGAGCCCCGCGATCCTCGCCGTGTCGGAAGGGGCGATCAAATACGCCGGCTTGAAGATGCTCGTCGCGATGGCCAAGCTCGCCTCCGAGGAGCACAAGGTCCAGCTTTCGCTCCACCTGGACCATGGCAAGGACATGGCGGTCATCCAGAGCTGCATCGACGGCGGGTTCACCTCGGTCATGATCGACGGCTCGGCGTTTCCCTTCGAGGAGAACGTCGCCGTGACGAAGAAGGTCGTGGAGCTCGCGAGAGCGAAGGGGATCTCGGTCGAGGGAGAGCTCGGGAAGCTCGCCGGAATCGAGGACAACGTCTCGGTCGCCGAGCGGGAAGCGACCCTCACCGATCCGGCCCAGGCGGAGGAGTTCGTGAAGCGCACGGGGGTGGACGCTCTCGCCATCGCGGTCGGCACCTCGCACGGAGCGTACAAGTTCAAGGGCGAGGCGATTCTCGCCATCGACCGGATCGGAGTCATCGCCGCCCGGGTGTCCTGCCTCGTCGTTCTCCACGGCGCCTCGGGCGTCAAGCAGGAGAACGTCGAGATCGCCAATCGCTTCGGGGCGAAGATCAAGGGGGCGAAGGGGGTGCCCGACGCGTCGATCGTCGAAGCGATCAAGCAAGGTATTTCCAAGGTCAACATCGACACGGACAATCGAATAGCCTTCACCGCCTATGTGCGGAAGGCGTTGGCCGAGAAGCCCGAGGAGATCGATCCGCGGAAGATTCTCGGACCGGCGCGGGATGCCATCGTCGAGGTGGTAAAGGAGAAGATGAAGCTCTTCGGCAGCGCGGGAAAAGCGAGATAAAGGTCACGGGACGGCTCGGAAAAGGAGGAGAACATGGCGA
>JBGPBA010000134.1:0-4660 GCA_041481005.1 Candidatus Krumholzibacteriia bacterium
ATCGTCTCGATCGACGGGCACAGCTCGCAGACGGGATGCCGGATCGTCGTGCTGTCGGGAGCCACCCACGTCAACTTCAAGAACTGTCTCTTCGAAGGCTACCGCGCTTCGAAGCTGGAGCAGACGTGCGGCTTCTACGAGAATGTCCGCATAGATGGGGGATCGAGCTATATCACGATGGACGCCTGCACCGTTCAATATCAGGGCGAAGGCTGCGTCTACGGAAACAACACGCAGCAGGACGGCTTCATGGTTCACATGGAGGGCAACGTCGATCATATCGTTCTGAAGAACGGTGCCTATCGATTCGGCTCGCACGATGAGATCAGAATGGCGTCCGCGGGTTCCAGCTTGCCCAAGTACGTCATCATACGAAACAATTTAATCGATCAGGGCGGCACCGACGTTTGGGCTGACGGGTTCGGCGGAGGGTACGGAATCGGGGTAGACCGCCGGATCGCGGGCGATTCGTCTCTCCAATACATCGTCATCGAGGGCAATCGCTTTCGAGGAGGCGGGTCCGTCTATCGACAGAAATGTCCCATGTACTTTGAAGGCGGGTGCGGCTTCTCGATCCGCAAGAACCTTATCTGGAACTCCGTCAACAAGGCCATGTACTTCTCGAGCTACTACGCCAACTCGTACTTGAAACACAATTTCGTCTACAACAATACCGTCGCATGGAGCGGGGACATGGCGCTGTACTGCTTCGTGGCGGCAGGCCACGATCCCAACGTTTACTGGAACAACAATCTGTTTGCGAACAATCTTTTCTATGACGCCCGCGAGCATCGCGACCCCGACTGGCCCAACAACGGTTATCTCCTGTGCGTCAATACGTCAGGGGCGTCCCCCAACTGGTGGTCCGACGCGAATACGTGGGGCGCGAATCATTTCAAGAACAACCTTTGGCGGGAGATCAACATAGGCGGCGACACGACGCTGTATCAAGCCGGAGGGGGAGTCGATCACGGTTGGAAAGGCCGCGATTATCCTCAGAAGCGCTGGCCTCAGGCGTTCACCGGCAACCTCTTCTGGGAGCCGGACGGCGTCACGCCGATCAATCCTCGCTTCGATCAGTACGGTTTCGCCGGGGTGACGCTCCTTTCGACGAGCCCCTGCATCGACGCCGGCATCGACATGAACCCGATTGATACGGTGGTCAACCGCCTTCTCACGACGGCCGATTCGACGTGGGCGCGTTCGAATGGGGTCGGCACTCTCGTTTGGAAAGGCGCCGCGCCCGATATTGGGGCCTTCGAATTTAACTCGGGGAACCCTGCGCCCCCTGTCTCTCCGGCCATCCATAGACTGGGGCCTCCACTTCGCTGACGTCCGCGGTTTCGATGACGATTCATACACCGCGCGAGGTAACGCTTCGAATCGGCGAGGAACTTTCGATCGTCGCCGAGCGGTTGGATCATGCCCGGCGCCGAACCCGTCCGTCCGGCGCGACTTCCGAGCCGTGCGCCGTGCCCGTGACGCGGCTGCGCGCCTTCGCCGAGCGAGAGGCGGCGGTCGCCCTCATCAGGGAAAGGATCCCCCGCGCGATCGACGAAACGATAGCGTGCGCGGACGGCATTCTCGCGAACCGCATCCCCCTTTTCTCCAGGATCTGCGAATTCGGCGACCCGATCGACTGGCATCTCGAATGCGCGTCGGGCCGCCGCGTGGCGCCGCGATTTTATCGCGACATCGATTTTCTCGACGCGGGCTCGGTCGGGGACAAGAAGTACATCTGGGAGCTCAACCGGCACAATTACTTCATGTTCCTCGGAAAGGCATACTGGTTCACCGGCGATCGGCGGTACTACGAGAAGTGGAAAGGGGACGTGCGCTCGTGGATCGAGGCGAACCCATACAACGTCGGGATCAACTGGGCGAGCAGCCTCGAGCTCGCGATACGGGCCGTCAACTGGATCTGGTCGAGCTGGTTCTTCGTCGAGGAGCTGCGGGAGGACCGCGAGTTTCTCGCCGAGCTCTGTCGAACGATTCGGCTCCACGCCGTACACATCGAGAGGCATCTGTCGTACGTCTTCAGCCCGAACACGCATCTGACCGGGGAGGCGCTCGGCCTCCTGTACGTCGGCGCGTCTTTTCCCTCCATGGAGCGCGCGGGCCGATGGGTCGCCCTCGGGAATCGGATCCTCGAATCCGAGCTGCCGAAGCATATTCTCGGCGACGGCGGGTACTTCGAGATGGCGACCTACTACCACAAGTACACGATCGATTTCTATCTGCACTATCTTCTCTTGAACGGCGGCCCCGAGCGGGTCGCCCCCGGGATCGTCTCGCGCATTCGGCTCATGATTCTTCACCTGCTCGGGCTCGCGGAGGCGGACGGGACCATACCGCTCCTGGGCGACTCCGACGGCGGGCAGCTCCTTTTCTTCAATCTCGCGAAGAACAACATCGGGGGATCGTGCGCAGCGGCGGCCGCGCTCCTCGGCGACGGCAGGGTCAAGCACCTCTGCGGCCCCGGCGACCCTGAAGAGGTCGTCTGGCTCCTCGGGACGGCGGGGGTCGAGCGGTACCGGTCTTTGCCGGAGACGAAGCCTGTCTCCTATCACTCGATCAACCTCGACACGGGGCTCTTCCGCTTCCGCACGGGCCCGGGCGCCGAGGACAGCTCGCTCCTGATCGATTGCGGCCCGCACGGGTGGAAGGCGTGCGGCCACGCGCATTCGGACCTTTTGAGCTTCGAATGGATCTCGCGCGGGGCGAAGGTCGTCGTCGACCTGGGGACCTACACGTACACCGGATCGAAGCTCGTGCGCGACCGATCCCGCATGAGCCAGAGCCACAATACGATCACGATCAATGACGAGTCGCAATCGACGCCCGGCGACGTGTTCAGGTGGAAGACGATCGCGCGGCCGACGTACGCGCGCGCGCTCGCGGCGGGAGAGGCCGGTTTCTTCGAGGGGGAGCACGACGCCTACGAGAAGCTCGGATGCCGCCACCAGCGATCGGTGATCTTTCTCGGCGACGACCTCGCGTACGTTATCGATCTTCTGACGATGGAGCGCGAGGTCTCGACGATTCTCGTCAACGTGCAGTGCGCGGCGGGCGAGCTCGCCCGTCTGGACGAAGGGCTCTTCCGATTCGTCGGCGAGCGCGGCGGGAGCGCTTCCTACATCCGGGTTTTCCATCCGGCGAGCCTCGGCGCATCCGTCGCGAATGGAGAGATCTATCCCGACTACGGCAGCGCCGTGAGCGCGCCGCGTATGGAATTGACGGGGCGGGCCGTTCATGGCAATCTCAAGATCGTTACGGCGCTGGTCGGGAACGAGGGGCTCGCGCGCGCGCTGCGCCTCGACGACGAGGGCCGGATCACCGCGGCGGGGGGCGGTTGGGCGCACGCGCTGGAGGTCGGCGCATTCGAATATTCGCCGAAGGGCCGCCGCATCGAGAACGCGCTGGCCGCATTCGCGGAGCGCGCCCGCGGCGTGGTCCTGTGCGCGCGCGGCGCGAAATCGGTGCAGGGGCCGGACGGCGAGACGGCGTACGAAAGCGGCGCGGCAGGCGACGTGCTCATCGTGTGCTCACGCGACGGCGCGGTTACGATGGCGACCGACGCGGCGCCGCCCGGGGAATTCGAGCTTCGGTATCCGATTCAAACGCTTGTCGTGAACGGCGAGCGTCGGGAGTTCACCCGGGTCGGCCGGGTCGTGCGGGTGCGGTCGTAGCGAGAGCGCGCCCGCGGGATCGGGGTTTTCGGCATGTGCGGCATTTTCGGAAGGGTCAATCTCGATCGGCGTCCCGTCGACGCGGCGGAGTCGCTCCGCATACTCGACATCCTCGCGCACCGGGGGCCCGACGACCGCGACTACTACCACAAGGATCACGTGTTCCTCGGGCACCGTCGGCTGAGCATCATCGACGTCGAGGGCGGCAAGCAGCCCATCTTCAACGAGGACGGGAGCCTCTTCGTCATCTGCAACGGCGAAATTTACAATTATCCCGAAATTCGAGACCGCCTCCTCGCACGGGGGCACCGGCTGAGAACCCGTTCGGACTCGGAGGTGCTCGTGCATCTCTTCGAGGACGACGGTGAACGCTGCGTCGAGGCGCTCAACGGGATGTTCGCCTTCGTCATCTGCGAGACGAAGTCCGGCAGGTTGTTTCTCGCGCGCGACCGGATCGGCATCAAGCCCCTCTACTATTACGCCGACGCGAAGCAGTTTCTCTTCTCGTCGGAGATGAAGGCGATCGTCAAGTCAGGCCTCATACCGACGGAGGTCGACGAGTCGGTCGTGTACCAGTTCCTCACGCTGCACCATTCCATGCCCCCCGACACCCTCATCCGGGGCCTCAAGTCGCTCCGGCCGGGACATTACATGACGGTCGACGCGGCGCCCTCCGGGCAGCGCCAGTACTGGGACATCGAGCCGAATATTGAAGCCCCGCGGCGGTCCGAGGATGAAACTCTCGCCGCCGTGGAGAATCTTCTCCGCGATTCGGTGGAGAAGGAGCTCATGAGCGACGTGCCGCTCGGCCTCTTCCTCAGCGGAGGGGTCGATTCGAGCCTCATCGCCGTTCTCATGCACCGGATCGTCGGGAGCGGCATCAAGACATTTTCGATCGGGTTTCGGGAGAAGCGCTTCAGCGAGCTCCCCTATGCGCGGCGGGTGAGCGATCAGATCTCGTCCGATCACCG
>JBGPBA010000135.1:0-4650 GCA_041481005.1 Candidatus Krumholzibacteriia bacterium
CGGACGTGCGACTACTACGCCGACGAGGCCGAGCGCTTCCTCGCGCCCGAGATCATCGAGAGCGACGCGGCGAAAAGCTACGTCACCTTCCGGCCGCTCGGAGCCGTCCTCGCCGTGATGCCGTGGAATTTCCCCTTCTGGCAGGTGTTCCGTTTCGCCGCCCCCGCGGTCATGGCGGGAAACGTCGGACTCCTGAAGCATGCCTCCAACGTGTGCGGGTGCGCGCTCGAGATCGAAGCGGTTTTCAGGCGGGCCGGATTCCCCGACGGCGTCTTCTCGACCCTGCTCGTCGGCAGCGACCGCGTGGACGAGATCATCGCCGACCCCGCCGTGAGGGCGGTCACCCTCACGGGGAGCGCGCCCGCGGGGCGGGCGGTGGCGCGGAAGGCCGGCGAGATGCTCAAGAAAACGGTGCTCGAGCTCGGGGGAAGCGATCCGTACGTGATCCTCGAGGATGCCGACCTGGATCGCGCGGCGGGCGTGTGCGCCGATAGCCGCCTCATCAACTCGGGGCAGAGCTGCATCGCCGCCAAGCGCTTCATCGTCCCCGCGCCCATCATGAAGGATTTCGAAGCGCTTTTCGTCGAGAAGATGCGCTCGAAGAAGGTCGGCGATCCGCTCGACGAGGCGACGGACGTCGGGCCGCTGGCGCGCCGCGACCTGCGCGACGAGCTTCACGCGCAGGTCGGGGAGAGCATTCGGCGTGGTGCCCGGTGCCTCACAGGAGGGAAGATTTCGCCGGGCCCCGGCGTCTTCTATCCCCCGACGGTGCTCGCCGGCGTCGCGAGCGGG
The DNA here is from genome assembly GCA_041481005.1 of Candidatus Krumholzibacteriia bacterium. GTDB lineage: Bacteria > Krumholzibacteriota > Krumholzibacteriia > Krumholzibacteriales > Krumholzibacteriaceae > SSS58A. Next base: position 793 of record JBGPBA010000135.1, read on the forward strand.
ATGCCCGCGTACGACGAGGAGCTCTTCGGGCCGGTGGCCGCTCTCATCGAGGCGTCGGATGAGGAGCACGCGATCCGGATCGCGAACGACACGAGCTTCGGGCTCGGCGCCGCCGTCTTCACGCGAGACATCGCGGCGGGAGAGCGGATCGCGGCGGAGAGCCTCGAAGCCGGCTCGTGCTTCCTCAACGCGTCGGTAAAATCGGATCCGAGGCTGCCCTTCGGCGGGATCAAGGAGAGCGGGTACGGGCGGGAGCTCTCGCATTACGGCATCAAGGAATTCGTCAACGTCAAGACGGTCTACGTAGGATGATCCGCGTCGGCGCACGCCGCCCGCCCCGTCTCGGTCGCCGCGCCCCCGCGAGCGTCAGCTTTTTCCTTGCTAATAGGAACCCGAAATTGATTATATAGATGCCGCACGATCCGGTGTCTGAAAGGATTGAAAGGAGCTCGCGTGGCGGACGTCTACGATGTGTTCAAAGAGCGCGGCTTCGTCGAGCAGGTGTCCGACGAGGAGAAGCTCCGGGCCATGCTCCGGACGCCCACGACCTGCTACATCGGATTCGATCCGACCTCCGACAGCTTCCACGTCGGAAGTCTCGTGCCGATCATGGCGCTCGCCCACATGCAGCGCCACGGCCACCGGGTGCTGGCCGTCGTCGGGGCAGGGACCGCGATGATCGGCGACCCGAGCGGCAAGACGGAGCTCCGCCAGCTCATGTCGCCGGCGCAGATCGACGGCAACGCGGAGAGTCTCAGGGGCCAGCTCGCGCGCTTTCTCGATTTCTCGGAAGGGAAGGCGCTCATGGTCAACAACGCCGACTGGCTGAGACCGCTCAACTACATCGAGTTCCTCCGCGACATCGGCCGCCACTTCAGCGTGAATCGGATGCTCGCCGCCGAGTCGTACCGTCAGCGCCTCGAGACGGGGCTCACCTTCATCGAATTCAACTACATGCTTCTCCAGGCCTACGATTACCTGACCCTTTACCGGCGCCACCACTGCACGCTCCAGATGGGAGGGAACGATCAGTGGGGGAATATTCTCGCCGGCGCCGACCTGATCCGGCGCGTCGAGGCCGGCGAGGCCGAGGCGCTCACCTTCCCGCTCCTCACGACGGCCGGCGGCGCGAAAATGGGGAAAACGGAGAAGGGAGCCGTGTGGCTCGACGCCGCCCGGACCTCCCCGTACGAGTACTACCAGTTCTGGATCAATACCGATGATCGCGACGTCGGACGGTTCCTCGGCCTGTTCACCTTCCTCCCGATGGAGGAGGTGCGCCGCCTCGGCTCCCTTCCCGGCGAGGCGCTTCGCGAGGCGAAAGAGACGCTCGCCTTCGAGGCGACGAAGCTGAATCACGGCGAGGAGCAGGCGCTCGCCGCCCGTGCCGCAGCGAAGGCGCTCTTCGGCGGCGGCGGGGATGCGGGTGAGGGCGCCGTGCCGAGCGTCGAGATCGCCCGGGCCCGGTTCGTCGAAGGGATTCCGGCGTTCGCGCTCTTCGCCGACGCGGGGCTCGCCAAGACGCGCGGGGAAGCGCGGCGTCTCATCGCCCAGGGCGGGGCCTACGTGAACAGCAGGCGCCTCGAAGCGGTCGACGAGACGATCACCGTCGGGGACCTCGTGGACGGGGCGCTCCTGCTCCGCGCCGGCAAAAAGAAACACGTTCGGGTGGTCGCGTCGAGGGAATAGGGGAGCCCTCAGAGCCTCACGCAGATCGCGATGAGCCGCCGACCCTTCTCGGGCGGCGCGCTTTCAATGTACTTCCGGAAACAGTACCGCAGGAAGGTGTTGGCGCCGCCGCGCAGGTGCCACAGCCTGTTGTCGACGAGCGCCACGAGGCCCCGGTAGAGCGGGACGTCGCGGTCGTGCCCCGCGAGGGCGGCGACCCTGAAATGTTTCTCGAGGAGCGCGCGGAGCTCTTTCGGCGTGAAATGCGCGTAGTGTTTGGCGAGCCGCGGCAGGCGCGTCGACGGCACGCTCACGACGAGCTTTCCTCCGGGGGCGAGCACCCGCCTCACCTCGGCCAGCGCGCGATCGGCCTCCTCCCGGGGAAAGTGCTCGAGCGTCTCGATAAGGGCGACCTTCGTGAAGCTCCGGTCCGCGAGCCCGAGCGCGGTGAGACTCTGGAGGCTCAGCATGGCGGCCGGGTTGAAGCCCGCCGCGTAGCGGAGCGCCGCCGCCGATGTATCGATCCCGTAGAGGAGCGCTCCCGAGCCGCCGAGCTCGCTGAGAAGGCGTCCGTCGCCGCAGCCGGCATCGAGGATTCTGTCGCCCGCGGCGGGGGCGAGAGCCGCGCGCGCGAGGCGCAGAAGGCTCACGTACGGAATTCCCTCGCCCGTCTCCCGGATCAGGTGATGATACTGGCGGGAGTATTCCCTTTCCTGATGTTCCTCGCGTGCCGTGTGTTGATTCATGTCGAAATGATCGCCGCGTACACCGATTCGATCTCCCGCCGGTGGTGCTCCGCGCTGAAGATCGTCTCGGCCCGGCGGCGGCTTTCCGCCCCGAGCCTCGATCGGAGCCCGGCGTCGTCGGCGAGCCTCCGGATGACCTCGGCGAGTCCGGCGTGGTTGCCCGGCTCGAAGAGGAACCCGTTTTCTCCGTCGACGACGATCTCGGGGTTGCCACCGGAGTTGGAGGCCGCGATGGGAAGGCCGAAGGCGAGCGCCTCGAGCGCGGAGCGCGAGAGCGGCTCGGGCTCGATCGAGGTGTTGGCGAAGATGTCGCAGTCGGCGAGGAGGTCGCGGGAATCGCTCCGGTAGCCCGTCAGGGTGACCGTATCTCTGAGGAGCGGGCTCGCGGCGACGATCTCCCGCACCCGCGCCTCCTCCGGCCCCGTGCCCACCATGAGAAAGCGCAGGTCGCGGCGTTCGGAGGCAAGGAGCCGCGCTGCGTCAATGAACGTCACGCCGCCCTTCCACGGCTCGATGCGTCCCACCCATCCCACGAGCAGCGCACCGCGGCGGTCCTTGGGGCGCGGGGTGAGGATATCCGTGTCGATGCCGTTGTAAACCGTCTGCAGCTTGTTCCGCGGGAGCCCCTGGCGAATGTAATGCTCGCGCACCGCGTCGGAGACGCACAAAAGCCGGTCGACGCGGCGGGCCATGAGTGCGTGCAGCCAGGAGAGACGGAAGAACCCCCGCTGATGGCTCACGATGGAGATGCCCGCGCGCCCGGCGGCCATGATGGCCGCCACGTTGGCCGAGATGGAATTGTTCGCGTGCAGAAGCGAGAAGCCCTCGCGGCGCATCCACGATTCGAGCCACCGCGAATCGGCGTACTGCTCGCGCGCGAAGAGCCTCGTGCTGAGAAGAAGCCGGTAGAACCCGCTCCGCTTGAAGGGCGCGGGCGGCCGGGGGAGCTCGGTGGAAGGGGCCTTCTGTGATTTGCCGGTGATCGTGCTCCACGTCGCCGTCGGTACGCCGATCGATTCGAAGTCCTTCCGCGCGGGGAGGTCCTGTCTGAAGAGAACAAAGGGCTCGTACCGCGTCCGCTCGAGACCCCGAACGAGCTGCAGGAGGCTGAAAACGGAACCTCCCAGACTCGGTGCATCCTCGACGTAGAGGATCCTCGTCAAATAAGTGTTCTCCCTCTCGACCTCTTCGACTATGATTGACGGAGAAATCGCGCGTTATTATATGAGAACGGCAATGCCGAGGCAAGGAGAGTGTTTCGGCGCACGCCTCGCGAAAGGTCGGTGTGGATGAGATGTCCGAGAAATGGCGTCCAAAATTCGAAGAAGAACGGCAGCGGCTGAATGAGATCGTTCTGGCGAGCGGCCACCTCGGCATAAAGCGCTTTTTCGCGCTCGACGAGCAGGCCTACCACGCGGGCGCTCTCGCGCCGAAGGTGAAGGAG
>JBGPBA010000136.1:0-4613 GCA_041481005.1 Candidatus Krumholzibacteriia bacterium
CCTCCGCAGCCACGGGGGAAGGCTTTTCGATCGACGTGTCTCGGTCGATACCGTCATGTATGTTCAATAACCCTGCAAGTCGTTCGTTTCATACCGGCAGGGAAAGATTACCACCAAATCCGGGTCATGACAAGAACGATTCCAAGAATCATCTATTTTGCGCGCGCGCAATGCGTTACGCCTAATACTGCTTGCGGTGCCTCGCCGGGAGAATGTTCAGCTGCTCCCGGTACTTGGCCACCGTCCGACGCGCGATAATGAGCCCGTCCCTCTTCAGAATATCTGCGATCTTCTGATCGCTCAAGGGCCGCCGCGTGTCTTCCTTGGCGATGATCCCCTTGATCTTCATCTTGGCGCTCTTCGCCGACACCTCCTCGCCGTTCTCCGTGCTGAGGCTCGAGCTGAAGAAGTACTTGAGCTCGTACACGCCCCGCGGCGTCTGGACGTACTTGTTCGTCGTCACGCGGCTCACGGTCGACTCGTGCATGCCGATCTTGCTCGCCACCTGCTGGAGGGTGAGCGGCCGAAGGCTCGCCGCGCCTTTCTCGAAGAACTCCCGCTGCTCCTCGACGATCGCTTCCATGACCTTGATCATGGTGCGGCGCCGCTGCTCGATCGTCTGGATGAGCCACTTCGCGTTCTTGATCCGCCCCTGGATGAACTCCTTCGCCTCGTCATTGAGCTCGACGTTCTGCTGGAGCTCGTCGCGGTACGATTGGCTGATTCTCAGCCGGGGAATGTTGCGGTCGTTGAGCTGGACGATGTAGCGCTCGCCGACGAGATCGACGATGAGGTCCGGGATGACGTACTTCGGTTCGTCGGCGAGGATATCGAGCCCCGGTTTGGGGTTGAGGCTCCCGATGACGTGCGCCTGTTCCTGGATCTCCTTGAGCGGCGTCTTGAGCACCTTGCTCAGGTCGAGATACTTCTTCTGCTTGAACTCCTGGAAATGGTCGCGGACGATGCGCGCGGCGAGGCTGTCCGAGAGCCCCTTCGCCTCGAGCTGGATGAGAAGGCACTCCTTGAGGTCGCGCGCGCCGACGCCGACCGGATCGAACGCCTGGATGATCATGAGCACCCGCTCGACCTCGGGCTCGCCGATGCCGAACGTATCGGCGACCTCCTTGAGCTGGCAGGTGAGGTAGCCCGAATCGTCGAGGCTCCCGATGAGGTACTCGCCGATGCGGCGCGTCGGCTCGTCCTCGGTCACGAGCCTGAGCTGGCTCATGAGATACTCGATGAAGCTCTGCTTCGCCACGGGAACGCGCTCGACGAAACCCTCGCGGCTTTCCTCGTTAATGAAGCCGTCCCCCGAGCCGAAGCTCGTCTCGAAGTAGTCGTCGTACTCGGTGGACTCCTTCTTCGCCTCGTCCCCCTCCTCTTCCTCCTCGGCCTTCGGGGCCGGGGCCTCCGGGCCCTCCGCCTCGGTGCGCTCCGCCGTCCGCTCGTCCGTCTCGACGGGCTCCTCCTCGTCGAGCTCCATCTCCGATTCGTCCACTTCCTCGAGGAGCGGATTCTGGAGAATCTCCTGCTTGAGCACCTGCTGAAGCTCGAGGGTCGGCATCTGGAGGAGCTTGAGCGCCTGCTGAAGCTTCGGCGTCATGACGAGACGCTGCTGCAGACCGACGCTGAGTCCGATTTTCATGTCCATGGCGGTGCCTTCCTGTTCTTATTTAGAGTCGAAACGCCTCACCGAGATATATTTCACGAATGTCCGGGTCGTTGGCGAGCTCGCTCGCCGTGCCCGAACGCAAGATCTTTCCCTCATACAGAATGTACGCGCGGTCGGTGATCGAGAGCGTCTCCCGCACGTTGTGGTCGGTGATGAGCACCCCGAGACCGCGTTCCTTGAGCTTCCTCACGATCCCCTGGAGGTCCTGCACGGTGATCGGATCGATCCCCGCGAACGGCTCGTCGAGGAGCATGAAATGCGGCTCGGTCACGAGCGACCGCGTGATCTCGACGCGCCGCCGCTCGCCTCCCGAGAGCTGGTAGCCGTAGCTCTTGCGGAGATGCGTGATGCCGAGCTCCTCGAGGAGCGCCTCGCGCCGCTTCAGACGTTCCTCCTTCGTGAGGTGGATCGTCTCGAGAATCGCCATGAGGTTGTCCTCGACCGTGAGGCGCCTGAAGATCGAGGCCTCCTGGGGGAGGTAGCCGATCCCCTTGCGCGCCCGTTTGTACATCGGGAGCCGCGTGATGTCCTCGCCGTTCAGCCGGACGACCCCCGCCTCGGGCCGGATCATTCCGACGATCGCGTAGAAGCAGGTCGTCTTCCCCGCCCCGTTCGGGCCGAGAAGGCCGACGATCTCGCCCCGGCGGACGTTGATCGAAACCTCGTCAACGACCCGGCGGCGGCCGTAAGTCTTGACGAGGCTCTCGCATGCGAGCCCGAGCGCCGCGGCCGCCGCGACGCCGGCCGCGGTATCGATCGAAACCTGGGGCGCGTCATTCACCGCGATCTCCTCCCGGCTTCGCGTCCTTCCGTATCTCCTGGTTGATGATCCCCTCGCTGTCCCGCAGATACGCTTTCACGTCTCGCTGAATCTCCACGTTCTTGAGATCGGGGTCGGCGCGCAGGCCGTAGCCCGTGAGGACGTCGCGCCCCCTGATGAACTTGATGAAATCTTCCGAATGCATCTTGCCGAGCTTCTCGACCCAGACGAGGCTCTCCGTCTCGAGCACGTAGCCTTCCTGCGAGGTGATGACGACGTTCCCGAGGGCGGTGAGGTCGTGCGTGACCTGATTGTACTCGCCCTTTTTCGACGTGAGAACCGAAGTGCGCCGCCCGTCGGTGTCGAAGAACTCGATCCGCGGGTCGTCGGCGGCGAGGAGCTTGCGCGCACTGTACATTCGCGCGACGGGCGCCTTGAGCACCCACCGAACGAGGCCCGAGTCGCTCTCGACCGTCGTGAAGTCAGAGAACTCCTGGTCGGGAACGTCGGCCGCCCCGATCGAGCCCTCCCCCTGGCCGCCCTTCTGGCATGAGCCCAGCGCGAGCGCGAGACCGATGAGGAGCCCGAGGAGCGCCGCCCATACGGCCTTTTTCAATATATCGTCCAACAAACGGTCATTCATGGTTCGCGTTTCCGTCACTTTCTCGACGCGGTTGCACCGAGAACAGGCTCTCTCGAAGAGTCCCCGCAGTCAACCGTTTCTTTCCCGTCCCAGCGGTTGCTCGACCACACCCACTGCTGCGGATACATCCGGATGAGGCTCTCGACCGCGAGCGCCGCACGGCGCGTGAATTCGTCGATTCGCTCGAGCTCGGGCGGGCCCGAAGGGGGCGGATCGAGCGCCGGCAGCACCGTGATACGATGGCGCCCGTCCGGCTGCATGTGAATCGCCATCGGCACGACCGCCGCCTCGCTCCGCACGGCGAACGCCGCGGCGCCGCGCGGCATGCGCGCCGGCGCGCCGAAGAAGGGCACGACCCTTCCCGATTCCTCGGCGTCCCGATCGAAAAGCATCCCGAGAATCCCGCCCCGATCGAGCACGCCGAGCCTCGAGACCGTCGGGGCAAGGCCCGGAATCGAAGCGACCCCGTGGCGACCGCGCATCGAGACGAGGATTTTGTTTATCCGACGGTCATACGGATCGCCGTACATGACGCTCACCCTGTAACCCTTGCACGAGAGGTAGACCGGAAGAAGCTCCCAACACCCGATCCGCCCCGTCAGCGCGATGACGCCCCTGCCCGCGTGGCACGCTTCCCAGAGATGCTCCTCGCCCTGGACCGTGCAAAGGTCGAGTACGCGGTCCTTGGATACGTACGTGAGCCGAAGGGCGTCGTAGGCGTTCCGCGCGAGCGCGATGAAGGAGCCCCTCGCCATCGCCGCGACGATCATCGGATCGCCGTCCGGGAAGGCGAGCGCGATGTTCCTGACCGCCCGCGCCCGCTCGTCCCGATAGCTCGCGAAGGCCAGGGTCCCGAACCATGAGAAGAGCCGAAGCCCCGTCCTTCTCGGCAGCGCCCGCGTGGAGAGGCCGAGCGCCCGAATGAGAAGAGGGGCGGCCCATGTTCGCAACCGTTTCTTCATCCGTTCCCGTTCTCCGCCGCCGAGCGGCGGAAGCGCTTGAACTGCGTAATGGCACCTTACGCGCTGTCTTTCTTGGCTTCGCATCGGCTTCCAAACGAGGAACAATCCCTGTCACATCTAGGTTTATAACACGGTTTCCCGACCTCGTCAAGCAATATCTATGCCAAAAGCGAGGAACAACTGGAAGCTATTGGAAATTATAAGGAATAGCTCGAATTCATGGGGAATTCCGGGGAATCAGAGGGTAGATTCGACTGCCTCGGGACGGCGACCGCCGGGCAGCCGCTATCTGAGCCCCTCGCGGATGATGTCGTGGATGTGGATGACCCCCACCGGCCGGCCGTCCTCCTCCACGACGAAGAGCTGGGTCACGGGACCTCGCGGGTCCATCTCCATCTCCTCGAGGGCGTCGACGGCGAGGACACCCGGCCGCGTCGTGCGCGGCGGCGAGGTCATGAGGCCCGACACCTTCGCCTCGAGGGCGGCGGGATTCTTGAGCAGGATTCGCTTGAGGTCGCCGTCGGTGATGATCCCGCTCAACCGCCCCTCGGCGTCGGTGATCCCGGCGCAGCCGAG
>JBGPBA010000137.1:0-4610 GCA_041481005.1 Candidatus Krumholzibacteriia bacterium
CGGGGTTCCCCTGCGAACGTAGAGCGCCCCGACCCCCTTCGGGCCGTAGAACTTGTGCGCCGAGATCGAGAGCATGTCGACGCCGAGATCGGCGACGTCGACGGGGATCTTCCCCACGCCCTGCACCGCATCCACGTGGAGCGGCACCCCGCGCGAGCGCGTGAGGGCCGCGATCTCCTTGATCGGTTGAATAACCCCCGTCTCGTTGTTCGCGAGCATGACGCTGACGACGGCGGTCTCGGACGAGAGCGCCTCCTCGAGGATATCGAGCCGCACGACCCCGTCTTTCGTGCACGGGACGTAGGTGACCCTCGAGCCCTCGAGCGCGAGATCCTGGCACGTCTTCTGGACGGCCGGGTGCTCGATGTCGGAGGTCACGACGTGGGGAGCTGCGCCGCGCCGCATTCTCGATTTGACGAGCCCGCGGATCGCGAGATTGTCGGATTCGGTGCCTCCCGACGTGAGGATGATCTCCTCGGGCTCGGCCCCGATGAGCGCCGCGGTCTCCGCCCGCGCACGGTCGATCGCATCCCGACTCTCCTGGCCAAAGAAGTGGAGGCTCGATGCATTGCCGAAGCGCTCGCGGAAATAGGGAAGCATCGCTTCGACGACCTCCGAGCGCGCGTAGGTCGTCGCGTTGTGATCGAAATAGACTCGCCGTTTCATTTCACTGCCGCCCGCCATGGAACGAAGTCACTTCCTCTCCTCGTCACCGTCCGTGAAATCCTCGGGGCCGAGCACGCGCGCACGACGATCCCCTTCATTGAGCTTCGACCATCGTGATGCTCTTGATCCGGTCCCCCTGCTTGATCTTGTCGACGACGTCCATTCCCTGGACGACTCGCCCGAAGAGGGTATACTCGGAGTTGAGGAGCGGACGATGCTCCTTCATGATGTAGAACTGCGTCGTCGCGCTGTCGTAGTCGGTCGGGAGCCGGGCCATGCCGACCATTCCGCGGTCATGGCTGATCCGTTGGCTGAACATCTCCCCTTCGACCGGAGGCAGCGTCGTCGAACGAGCGCCCGTCTGTATGAGGTAGGGCTCGACCCGATGAAAGGGCAGCCCCGTGTAAAAACCCGATTTCACGAGGGCGAGGATACGCTCGCACGCCTTCGGCGCCTTGTCGGGAAGGAGCTCGATCACGATGTCGTCTCGCCTCTCCATGGCGATTCGGATTCTCGGATGAAGGACGGCCTCCTTCCCGGCCTTCGACGTGTCCACCGCCGCCCCTCCGACGCCCTTCGCCACCGAATCGGCCGGTGCGGCGACCGAGGTTGAGTCCCGCGCCTGCGATTGGGCGGACACCGGGACAATCCCGACGAGCACCGCGGCGCAGGCCGCGGTACCGCTGAGGACCGCCGCGCGCCCCCGCCGGCGCAGCCGACCGTAGAACCGGTTCATCGCATCCGACCTCCCCGCGCAAAAGACGAGAGCCTCCCGCAAAAGGAGGCTCTTCATGTACGCACACGAGAATCCGCGGCGGCCACCTTCGGCCCATCGGGAGAGAGCTACTCCCCGCTCTTGGCTGTTTCCCCGCGCTTCTTGAGTGCCTCCTGCCGGCTTATCTGCTTCTTCGCCGCTTCGGCCCACACCGCGTCTTTCCCCTCCGCGGCCTTTTGGAACGCGGCGATAGCCTCGTCGTAACGCCCGAGCTTGGAGAGCGCCGCTCCCAGCTCGTAGTTGAGCATCGACTCCTGGCCCCCTCCCGCGGCGAGGCCCCGTTTCGCCGTCTCGGCCGCCTTGTCGTACTGCTTCAGGTCGTTGTATATGCGGGCGAGCACGCCGCACACGTACGGATCGTCCCCTTTGAGCTGGAGCGTCTTTTCGAGCTCGGAAGCGCCCTCGGCCTTGCGCTCGACGGTCTGGGAAAGGGCGAGCCCGAGGTTCTGGTGGTAGGCGGCCTGGTCGGGATGGTCCTTGACGAGCCCCTCGAAGAGTGGGATCGCGTCCGCGTAGTCCTTCTTCTTCATGTACGCCAGGCCGAGCTGAGTCCGGAAATCATAATTGTCGGGCGCGGCCTCGACCGCTCTTTGCAGGTATTCGAGCTTCTTGTCCTCGTTCCCCTTTTTCTCGTAAAGGCCCGCGAGCGTTTCCATCGTCGCCGCGTCGGTCGGCCGCGCGCGCAGGGCGGCCAGGTAATATTTGATCGCGTAGTCGGCATCGTCCTTCTTCTGGTAGATGAAGCCGAGGTGGACGTTTCCATCATAGGAGAGCGTGTCCTTCTCGACGAGCTTCAGATAGAACTCCTCGGCCTTGTCGAGGTTGTTGAGGTAGAGGTAACCGTACGCGATCGCCTGGACGTACCCCTGGTTGTCCGGCGCGAGCTCCAGCGCGCGCCGGTAGGCGACGATGCCGTTCTCGTAATCCTTGAGCTTCGTGTACGTGCTGCCGAGCTCGGCCCACGCCTCCGTGTAATCGGGCTTCAGGTTCGTCGCGGTCTTGAGGCGGCTGATCGCGTCCTCGTAATTGCCGGCGGATAGGGATTGAATGGCGAACCGAAACTCGCTCTCGGCCGGATCGGCGTTTCCTTCGGAAACCTCGCCGATGCGTGCGCTCGTCTTCGCGGCTTCGCTTGCGGCGGCGACATGCTTGTTCCCGCCGCCGGCACAGCCCACGCTCAACGAGAGAAAGAGCACGGACACGATACCGACTGCGTGCTTCATCATCTCATCCTTCCTCACGACGAAGGAACATCGCCGCGGCGCCCGACGATGGCGAACCCGTCGACCATTATGGCAGCGGCTCCCGCCCTGTCAAGACGCCAGTTCTGCTACCGCTCGATCTTGCCCCCGCGCCCCGCGGGCGCCGTGAGGGCTTCCTGGAGGACGGTGATGTTCTCCTCGGCCTTCTTGGCGAGGTAGCTGTCCGGCGCGAGGCTCACCACCTTCTCCCACTCGTTCAGGGCTTCCCGGAACATCCCGCTCTCCCAGAAAAAGATGGCGAGGTAGAAATGGGGCTGCGGGTTGAGGGAATCTATCGCGAGGGCCTTCGAGAGATGGGTCCACGCCCGGTCGTAGTCTCCCTGCTCGAAGAGCATGTATGCGGCGTGCGCGTGCGCGAGGAGGTCGTTGGGATTGACGGCGGCCCCCTTCTCGAACGCGGCGATCGCCTCATCCCGCTTACGCTGGTCGTCCAGGACCACGCCCATGTTGACGTACGCCTTAGAAAGGCCCGGACTGATCTCCGTGGCCTTCCGGTAGTAGAAGACCGCCGAGTCGGGCTTCGATTCCTCCTGAAATGCGACGCCGAGCTGGAAGTAGACCTCGGGGTCGCCCGCGCGCGTCGTGAGAAGATACTGGAGGTAGGCGATACGGGCGGCCGGATCGAGCCCTTCGAGCTCCGCGGCGAGAGGACCTTTCCGGGGTTTCTGGTCGCCCTGCGCCCGGGCAGGCGCCGGCGCCGCGCATATCGCGATGAGAATCATGATCGCGAGCCATCTCGCCATCTTCGACACCCCTCGCCTAGTGCTGCGCGGGGCGCTTCGACCAGGCCTCGGACGCGCTGATGCCGACGCCGAGCCTGACGACGCGCTCGTCGACGCCGTTGTCGGCGGCCGAGCCGATCTGACCGATCTCGAGCGATAGGTCGATTGCTCCCGGGCCGCCGGGAAGATTCCACCCCGTGCCGAGCGTCAGGAAACGCGATTTGACGGGCCGTCCCGCGGGAAGCTCCAGGTGCCAGCGATCCTCGTAGAAGCCGAACCGAAAGGGTATCCGCCGGAAGAACGGGCCGCTCGCGAGGCCGCGCCTCTCGACTCCGACCGCGACGAGCCGCTCGCTCTCGAGGGAGCCGGCGAGCTGCGGGAAGCCCGATGATCCCGGCGCGCCCCGCTGCCAATAATAGCCCGTGAGCCACCAGCGCCCCACCACGCCGATCCCCGCGCCGGCGCCGTAGGAGGCCGGGAGCGAGAGATTGAACGCCGCCGAGGAATCGAATTGCGCGCGGGTGAACGTGAAGGTTTCGGTGACCGAGTAGTCGATGCTCGTGTTGTATGTGGCGCCGAGGTAGACGCGCGGCACGACCCTCACGAGCGCGGAGAACGCCAACGACGTACCGGAGAACGTTCTTGACCGCTTCGACTCCACCGTCGAGAAAGCCGCGTCGTGAAACAGCGACGAGACGTCGTCCGATATGGCGCCCCGCTCGAGCTGATACTCCCCCGCGACGCTCGCCCAGCCCGTCGGCGCCCACGAGAGGGCGAACGGCACCGAGAAGAGCGAGCCCCGGTGCTGGAAGCTCTCGAACGCGCTCGGCGAATCCTCGATCCGCCGCTCGAAGCTGAAATCGCCCTTTCCCTCGAAGCGCGTCCGGTACCCGACGCCGAGCACGAGCCCCTTGCGCAGCGGCACGCCGACCATGACGGCGGGAAGCTCGAAGCGGTTCTCGCGCGCGCTCAAGCCGCCGCTGTGAACGGTGGCGAAACCGAGGGCCTCGAACACGGAGAAAGTCAAGCGGTCGAGGTTCGAAAGTGTGGCCGCGTTCGCCGTGAGCGCCGTGCCGGTGTCGGGCACCGCGAAGGACGAAAGCCCGAGGGCGTGAGAACGGGCGTTCCCCGCCGTTCGATGCTCACCGAGAAAATCGAGGCCGAAGACCGACTGGGCCGAGGCGC
>JBGPBA010000138.1:0-4607 GCA_041481005.1 Candidatus Krumholzibacteriia bacterium
GACCTTGCGACCTACCCGGCGGGCGCCTACCATCTCCTCGTCGAGGCCGATGACGGGAAGGCGCTCTACGGTCAGGCGGGCGCCGATTTCAGCGTCGCCTGGGAGCTCGTCAACTGGCAGAAGCCGATGAGGGACATTCTCGTCGAGGCGCGGATCCTTCTCGTCGACAAGGAGTTCGGCGATTTTTCCAAGATGACCCTCGGCGAGCAGGAAGAGTTCATGAAGAAATTCTGGCGCAAGCTCGATCCCACGCCCTCGACCGCGGTTAACGAGACGCACGATAAGTTCGTCCAGCGCGTCGCGTACGCCGACGCGCATTTCGGCGGGATGATGAGGGGGGCGCTCTCCGACCGGGGATACATCTACGTCAGATTCGGCGCGCCGGACGAAATTATTCATAAGCCCATGCCGGTCAACAGGGACGAAATGGGAGAGGCGCTCCAGATGGTCGAGGATCAGTACAAGATCATGGTCGAAGGGGTTTCCACGGAACGGGAGCGCGGGATCGACCGTCGTCCGTCGATCCAGACCCCGGCGGAGGCCGCGGCCGTCTACGGTCGCGGGGCGATGGACGCGGGCGGCTTCGAGGTCTGGATGTACGACTTCAAAGGCGACCCGATCGTCGAGGCGGACAAGGGGATGACGCAGCGATCCGGCATGCGGTTTCTCTTTGTCGACAAGGACGGCTACGGTGACTACCGTCTGACCGGGTCGTCCAGTGAGATGCCGAAAGATTGAGGCGTATCAACGTCTCTTCATCCCGTGTGAGTCGAGCAGTCAACTGATCCGCGGCCGGAGCGCGCGGCATGGCACGAAAGAACCGTCCGAATTTCACGGCTTTTTTCCTCCTCTTCGCCGCGGCCGTTCTGTGCGCGGCGCCGGCCGCCGGCTTCCCGCGGAGCGAGGGCGGCTTCGCCGGCTGGTACGCGCGAGGCGGCGCGTTCATGCATCCGCTGCTCGCGTGCCTCGTCGTCGGCGCCATTTTCATCATCGAGCGGATCTACACGCTCGCTCGCGCGCGCGTCGACACGAAGCTCCTCATGGAGAGAGTGCTCCAGGCGCTTCGAACCGAGGGGGTCGACGGGGCGCTCGGGGTCTGCGAGCGGACGCGCGGCCCCGTCTCGACGGTGCTCCACGCGGGGCTTCTGCGCGCGCAGTTCGGCCCGGACGCGGCGCGCCAGGCCGGCGAAACGGCGGGCGCCATTGAGGTGTCGTTTCTCGAGCGCGGCCTCGTCGTGATCTCGACGGTTTCGACCGTCGCGCCGATGATCGGACTTCTGGGGACCGTGTTCTCCATGATGAACGCGTTCGGCGCCATGGCCGCGTTGGAACAGGTGAGCGCGAATATCGTCCTGTCCGCCGTCGCGGGGGCGCTCATCCCGACGATCGCGGGGCTCTGCATCGCCATCCCGTGCGCCATCGGCCACGCGACCTGCGTCGGGGCGATCGGCCGATTCGTCCTCGAGATGGAGGAGGCGACCGCGAACCTCGTCAACGAGCTCGTCGAAATAGGCAAGCGGCAGAAGAAGTGATCGGCGCTCGATGTTCGGGGACGCGCCGCCGATTTCGCTTCGACGCGCCCCCGGTGCCCGGAGCAATCGGGCCCGTACATACTTTTTGAAACTCGCAGTCGCGGCGTGCGTATGATAGAATATCGGGCTCCGAGTGTGTGCGTGTCGCCGTATCAAAGGGGTGTTGCCGCAATGAGACAGCAGGCTTCGCGATTGGCGCGCGGCGTCCTCATGGGCGCTTTCGCGATCGCCGCGGCGTGGCCCGCGGCTCGGGCTTCCGCTGAAACGCTCAGTCTCGACCAGTGCATCGCGATCGCTCAAAGGAGCAATCCGGAGATCGCCATCGCCGGCGAGGGGTACCGCAAGACGGAGAGCAACCTCCTCATGAACTACGGGAAGCTGCTCCCCGGCTTCAACATGAATTTCTATCTCGGACATACGTTCTACGGGCCTTCGTCGGTCCAGTTCGATGCCTCGGGACGCCCCGTGCAGCGGCAGGGGTTCGACTACCCGAGCTACAGCTTCGGGGTCTCCTCCGACATGACGCTCTTCGACGGGGGAGGGAACGTAAACCGGGTTCGGGCCGCGATGAGCGGCCGGGACGCGGCCCGCGAGAGCCTGCTCTACCAGAAGGACATTATCGCGGCGCGCGTCATCCGCGCGTACTACGACCTCGTCCGCAACCGGATGCTCCTGCGGGTGCAGGAGGAGAGCGTCGATCTCGCGAAGCGGAACCTCGATCGGACCGAGGCGCTTCTCGAGGTCGGCTCGGCGACGAAGGCTGACCTTCTGAAGGCGCGTGTGCGGCATTCGAACACGCGGCTCGCGAAGATCCAGGCGACGAACGCGGTCGCGCTCTCACGCGAAGATCTCGCCTCCCTCCTCAAGCAGGAGACGGCCGACTCGATCGACGTCGATACGACGATGACGATCGTGTTCACGGAGCCGGACGCGGCCGCCGAGGTCAGATATGCCATGATGCACCGCTCCGATCTCCGGTGCCTCGAGCACAACCTGAAGTCGGCGGGGGCGTCGGTCGCCGCGGCGCGGAGCGGCTGGCTCCCGACCGTCGGCGCGAGCTTCGATTACCGCTGGAACGACCGAAAGATGGCGCAGGATCTCAACTTCTTCGAAAACGAGTACAACTGGGGAGTCGCCGGATACCTCAGCTTCAATATTTTCGACCGGTTCCTCACGAGCTCGAGCGTTTCGATGGCCCGGGCGGATCAGCGGATCGCCGAGTACAGCCTCGAGAAGGCGAAGCTCGACGCGGGCAAGGAGATCAGGGGGCTCGTACTCATCATGGACCAGGCGCACGAGCGGGCCCTCGTCGCGACCGAGACGGTGGAGCAGGCACAGGAGGATCTCCGGCTCGCCGAAGAGCGCTACCGCGTCGGCGCCGGAACGATGCTGGAGACGATCGACGCGCAGGTCGCCTTGACCCAGGCGAAAGCCGACGTCATCCAGGGGAAGGCCGACTACCTGATTGCCACGGCGGATCTCGCGCGGGCGACCGGCCGTGGAACGTATCACTGACGCACGGGATCGGAGAGACGATAGCTATGCTGATCAAAGTGGAGGGCGTGAAGAAGATATACGAGGTCGGGGTCGCGCAGGTCGAGGCCCTCGCCGGTATCGACCTCGGGGTGGAGAAGAACGAGTACGTGGCGATCATGGGGCCGTCGGGCTCCGGGAAATCGACCTTCATGAACATCCTCGGGTGTTTGGACACGCCGACGGAGGGCGCCTACTACCTCAATGGAAAGCTCGTGAGCAACCTCGGCGACGACGAGCTCTCCCGTATCAGAAACAAGGAGAACGGGTTCGAGTTCCAGACGTTCAACCTTCTCCCGCGGGCGACGGCGCTCCAGAACGTGGAGCTTCCGCTGATCTACGGGGGGGTCCCCTCCGAGGAGCGGCGTCAGCGGGCGACCGCCGCGCTCGAGGCGGTCGGCCTCATCGAGCGGGCGGCGCACCGGCCGAACGAGCTTTCGGGAGGCCAGCGTCAGAAGGTCGCCATCGCGCGCGCGCTCGTCAACACGCCGTCGATCATTCTCGCGGACGAGCCGACGGGCAACCTCGACAGCAAGAGCGGCGAGGAGATCATGTCGATATTCAAAAAGATCCACGAAAACGGCAACACGATCCTCATCGTGACGCACGAGGAGTACATCGCCGATCATACGCAGCGAATCATCAGGCTCCGCGACGGCAAGATAGAATCAGACGAGAGAAACGGCACGAAGCCTTGTGCCTGACATATCCGCTCTCTCCCGCGCTTCGCGCGGGTTACGCATGCGCATTCGGTCGATTCGGTAAGGGGGTCTCATGAAGCGAAGGTACATCGTTTTCATCGCGCTCGCCGTCGTTATCGCCGTTCTCGTGCTCGTGAATCTCCGGGCGCGCCAACAGCGCGCGCTCGCGGTCCAGGCTGAGGCGGTCGCAAAGCGAGACATCTCGGAAGTGATCTCGGCGTCGGGGAGCATCCGCCCGAAGCGGAAGGTCGACATCAGCGCGAGCACCATTGGGAAGGTGACGACGGTGGCGGTGAAGGAGGGAGACGTCGTCGTGCAGGGACAGTTTCTCCTCCAGATAGACCCGATCGAGCTCGAATCGACGGTCACGCGGATCGAGGCGATGCTCGCCGGTGCGAAGTCGAACGAGAAGGAGGCCAAACTCCAGGCCGACCAGTCGAAGAGCGATTACGACCGGGCCCAGAAGCTGTTCGAAGGCGGCTACCGGACGAGCCAGGAGGTCGACGCGGCAAAGACGACCTCCCAGATGGCCGCGGCGCGACTCGAGTCGATCGAGCACGAGATCTCGCAGCACGAGGCAAACCTCGCCGCCGCGCGGCACAGCCTCAAGGAAGTGACGATCACCGCCCCGATGTCCGGAATCATCACGAGGCGGAACGTCGAGCCCGGCGAGATCGCGATCATGGGAACGCTCAACAACGCGGGCACCGTACTTCTCACGATCGCGGACCTCTCGACGATCCTAAGACCAAGACTCAGGCGATGCATCGCATATGGAGCTGTAGCAGCGTCAAGCCGTGAATTTGTCATTGAGCGTCCTATCTCAGAGGGTTGAATCCTC
>JBGPBA010000139.1:0-4538 GCA_041481005.1 Candidatus Krumholzibacteriia bacterium
CTCCGAGATGCCGAAGTATCCGGGAAAGAGAATCGAGCGCAGATCCTCGACGATCCGCGTAATCGTGTCCCTCGAGGGTAGAGGCTGGCCGTGCCCTCGCTTGACCGGTCCGATCGACCCGCCCGCGGGGGCGCACAGAGCGTCCACGAGTGACGCCAGCATTCCCTCTTTTCGTTGTTTATCATTTGGCATTGCATCCCCCTTGTACATCGCATCTAAATGGCCGCGGCGTCACCGCTATCTTCGAAAAGCCATGTGCTCAGGTATCGTTCGCCCGTGTCGGGAAGCACCACGACGATCATCTTTCCCCTGCTCTCGGGTCTCTTCGCCACCTTGAGGGCGGCCCAGAGGGCGGCGCCCGACGAGATGCCCGCGAGAATCCCCTCCACCCGCGCGAGGCGCCTCGCCGTCGCGCCGGCGTCTTCATGACGGACCTTGATCACCTCATCGACGAGGTCCATTCGAAGAATCGCGGGCACGAAGCCCGCCCCGATGCCCATGATCTTGTGCGGACCGGGCTTCCCCCCCGAGAGTACGGGAGAATCGGCGGGCTCGACCGCGATCGCCTTGAACGAGGGCTTACGCTTCTTGATGACCTCGCTCACTCCCGTGATCGTGCCGCCCGTTCCCACTCCGGCGACAAAGATGTCCACACGGCCCGCCGTATCATTCCAGATCTCTTCGGCGGTCGTTCGCCTATGGATGTCGGGATTCGCGGGGTTATTGAATTGCTGCGGCATGAAGTAGCGGGAGTCCGATGCCACGAGCTCCTCGGCCTTCCGGATGGCGCCCCCCATGCCCTCGGCGCCCGGCGTGAGAATGAGCTCCGCCCCGAAGATTTTCACGAGCTTTCGGCGCTCGACGCTCATCGTCTCGGGCATCGTGAGAACGAGCTTGTAGCCTTTGGCCGCGCAGACGAAGGCGAGCGCAATTCCCGTGTTGCCGCTCGTCGGCTCGACGATCGTCGTATCCTTGTTGATTTTCCCCTCTCGCTCCGCCGCTTCGATCATGCTGAGGCCGATTCGATCCTTGACGCTCGAGCACGGGTTGAATGCCTCGAGCTTCAAGACAATCTCGGCGTCGAGCCCTTGGCCCATGCGGCCAAGCCTCACGAGTGGAGTGCGCCCGACGAGCTCCGTGACGCTCCCAACGATTCCAGCCATAATCGGATCCTCCTTGCGGACCCCGGCTCGTAGCCGACGCCCGTCTCGGCTGCACCGCGCTTCATTTATTCTACATCGAAGAGAGCCCGAGTCCTAGGCCTTGAATTCCCCCGTATCGATCCATTCGCTCTTCACGAGCGACCACCAGTCGTCGGCGAGGCCCTCGAGGACATAGTCGTATGGAAGCCAGCCGTAGCCCTTCTCGCCCCACCCCGTGCCCCAGGAGTTCCGAATGAGAAACGCCCCTGTCGTCCCCTTCTTCGGCGCGTCCTCGTTCGCGATCTTCATGGCGTCGTCATAGCCTACGGCGCAGATCGCGTGCCCGCCGACGATCTTCTCGCCACTCGACGGATATGGAATCTTCCCCGTTTTGTCGGCCTGCGATATGGAGCTGTAGACCGTGAATCCGAACATCGCGGGGAGCCCCGCCGCGAGGTCTCTCTTGATTCGCGCGAGAAGATCATCAGGAGAGACGCCGGGAGGATCGAGGCGATAGTAGCTGATCGCCTGGTAGCTCTGCGCGAACGCGTAGCAGAAGGCGGGCGGCTCCTTGTCGAAGCCGGTCTCCTCGTACGGCCAGTACTCCTCCGGCGGCACGCCGAAGAGGACGAGCGCCCCCATTGTCGATCTCAGAAAGGCGCCCGTGTCGCCCGTCGAATGCATGAGCTTTCGCGTTACTTTGTAGAGAAAGATGCGCGATGCGTCAATGTGCTTGCCGAATGCCTTTCGCTCGAAGTACTCGAGAACCCCGATGGCTGCGTTCGCCGTGCACGATCCGAGCTGCCCCTGATCCTCGACGGGAGAACACCAGCGCCGCAGGTCGACCGAAGTCGGAAGCTTCTTCTTGGCCGTGCCGGCCACGCCCGCCTTCGCCAGCATCGCCCGAACGGATTCTTTCTGCCCGAGCGCCCGCTGCTTCGGGCTCACCTCGTCATGCTCGATCGAAAAGTCTCGGAAATCCGGGTAATCGGGAAGCCAGCCCAGCCCGTGCGTGAGGATTATCTCAGACATGATCTCCTCCTCTCTCGAAACGAACCGCCTCTCTGGACCCTCAGAAATCGAGCCCGAACGCGACGTAGCCCTCGTCGTTGGATGGATTCACGGCGTTCGCCTGGCCGAAAGGCACTCGAAACTCGGTCCGACGGTACTCCAACCCGAGATAGACCGCGACGTCACCGCTTTGGTAGAACGTGTATCGCCCGCCGGCGAGGTAGCGATGCCGGACCGACCACGCGGCGAAGCGCCCCGAAAGCCCGTCATCTCCGAAGCGCTCGAACCGTAGCGCCGCCTCGATCGGGTGCGCTCTGCGGTACTGCCTGCGGGCCCGGTATAGACCTCGGTTATGAAGAATGCTGCGCTTGACGGTGAATGAGTAGGAGAGCGTCGCGGCGAGAACGCTCTCCCTGCTCTCGCGGCTCGAGCGCCCGCCATCCAGGAGATAAAGCTCCCGCTGCAGCGCCTTCATGTACTCGACGTCGATCGCGACGTTCGCGAAGAACGGAAGCTTGAAGCTGAATCCGGCGTTCGCCGTCGTGTTCCTCTTGTCCGTGCCCGGTTCGCTCGAGAAAGCTGCGAATAGGGTAAGAGCGTCCTCAACGGGCGTGGAAGACGCTGCGACGACAAAGGAGCCGAGGTTGTTGATCTCGAGGACGTCTCGTTTGACCCTGTTTGTGTCGAAGAGCGCCGATTGGAAGAGGTGGGTCACGAGCTCGTCGCCCTTGTATACGGTCGCCGACACGTCGGCGTCGAGTGGACCCGAGAAGCCGATCGTCGCCCCGACCTTCTTGATCTCGTAGGCGTCCTGTGTCATGGGATCGGTGACGAGGGCGTTCTCGAACTCGCCGAAGGAGAGGGTCCGCTTGCCGAATACGAAGTAGACGGGCGTGCCGCGTTCCCTGAGGTCGAAGTGGACCTCATCCACCGTGATCCTCTCGTCACCCTTTTGCATCGGGTCGCCGATAAACTCGGAGTTGAGCACGGCAATGGCCGTCGCCCAATCGGAGAAAGACGTCTCGATGCCGAGCTCGACCCGCCTGAAGTAGATGTCGGTCATAACGCCCGAATCGCCGACAAAGGCGTCCCGGTGGCGCATCCCTCGGAAGTGCCCTTCAAGGTTGCCCGTCATCTTGATGTGACCGAGCCACGCCATCATCCTGGCACGGGAGGTGTCCCAGGAAGCCTCTGCCGTCGAATCGGGGCGCAAGACTCGGGAGCCGTCCGACGCCGCCGGGACCGGCACTCCGGCGGCCGCCGGCCCTCTTGCCGGGGCTCCCCAGGCGTGCACCGCGCCTTGTGGCGGGTGCGCCGCCACCGGCGCGCACCACGCCAGAACGGTCAGGGCCGCCGCGATCAGAGTCGTCTTCAATAGACACCATCCATTTTCACGTAGACGCCGCGCCTCGTCTGACGTTCCCCCTGGCAAGAGACGCGAAGACGCCGACGATGCTGAGTGATGTGAAGATGATAAACGCGGTTCTCACGGCGGTCAAGAACGCCGCGTGGTATGCGGGGGTGATCTGCACGTTGCCGACGTAGAGAGAGAACATGAGCATCGCGATCCCCATGCTGAACATCTGGCCCGTCATCCGCATCGTGGCGAGGGTGGCCGAGGCGACGCCATAGAACCGCGGCTCCACCGAGCTCATGACGGCGTTCGTATTGGGCGACGAGAACAGGGCGAAGCCGAATCCGAGGAGCATGAGATTGAGAACGATCGCGGCCAGCGGCGTCCCCGCGCCGAGGAATACGAACACGAGGAGCGCCGCCCCGAGAAGCGCCATGCCGGTCGAGGCGACGACGCGCGACTCGATCCGATCGGAAAGTCTTCCCGCCAGCGGCGAGAAAGCCGCCATCATGATCGGCTGGGCGAGGAGCACGAACCCCGCGCTCTGAGGCGTGAGCGCCTTGACGTACTGGAGATAGAGGCTCATGAGAAAGGTCACGGCGAAGCTCGCGCTGTAGTTGATGAGCGCCGCGAGGTTCGAGAAGGCAAAAACACGGTTGCCTCTCAGGAGATCCATGTCGACGAGCGGGTTCGCCGTGCGCGACTCCCAAGAGACGAAGCCCGCGAGCCCAAGCGCCCCGCCCGCTAGGAACCACGCGCCGGCCGCCGCGGGGAGCCGCGAGAAGCCGTACATGAGCGCGGCGAGCGAGACGCCGAAGATCGCGGAGCCGGCGGCGTCGAAGCGCTCTCCCTTCGCCTCGGCCCATTCCCCCTTCAACCGCCAGACGATAAGGGCGATATCGACGGCGCCGAGCGGAACCGAGATGAGGAAGATGCTCCGCCAGCCGAAGTGCTGCGTGAGAGACCCCCCGAGGGTCGGCCCGAGCGAGAGGCCGAGGTAGATGGCCGCGGTCGTGATCCCGAGCGCCCTC
>JBGPBA010000140.1:0-4529 GCA_041481005.1 Candidatus Krumholzibacteriia bacterium
CGGAATGGCATCGACCTTCCAGTACTTGAGATAGCGCTCCTCATAGAAGAAGGTGCTGTCGCTCTTGCTCGTGATCTCGACACCGTTGAGGAGAAATTTTATCCGGTCGAGGTCGAGGGTGACGACGGTGTCACCGGAGCTCATCCGGACCCGGATCTCCGTGTCCACTTTCTGGATGGGCCGTATCTCGCCCTGGAGGCCGGGGGTCTGGGCCCACTGGAGAACGGCCGGCCACCGGTATCTCCAGAATGCGAGATCCCGCGCCGGGACTTGTTTCAACCCGGTCTGCTTGGACCACTCCCAGCTTCCCGTCGTGTTGCTGTAGAGAATCTTCATGTCCGTGAGCGTGCCTTCGGGAGCCACGGCGATCCTGTGCTTGTAGAACGGCCCCCTGAGGTAAATGTCGAAGGCGCTGCTCACCGCGGTCGGCGATTCGGGACTCTTGATGAAGCCGTTGCCGGTGTAGGTCTGGATGAGGGCGATCTTCTGTGGACCGCCGTACGCCTTCACCATTTTCTTGAATGCGTCGGGCGGCGTCTTGAGCTTGCCCCCGCAAGCGGCGACGGCAAGTGCGAGCGCCAGAACAATGAACAGGCGAACGTGCTTGGACGGTTTCAGCATCATCGTATCTCTCCTTCCGTTTTCCCCGTGCGCGGAACCGTCGGGGTTTCCCGACGACGTTCGACATTACAACAAATGGTCCCCATTGATAAGCTCATTTTTGCCGTCGACGGCGAGGGCATACTGGAAATCCTTCTGGAGCGAGAGCGCCCCGATCCGGCCGTCCTTCGAGAGGGCGATGAAGGCGACCTGGAAGGTCGGTGTCGTCGCATGCCGCTTCAGGATGCGCTCGAGCGCCTGCTTGCAGGCGTCCTGCGGCGAGAGCCCTTGCCGCATGAACTCGACGACGAGATGGCTCCCGACCGACCGCATGACTTCTTCCCCCTTTCCGGTGGCCGCCGCCGCGCCGACCTCGTTGTCCACGTACATTCCCGCGCCGATGATCGGCGAGTCGCCGACGCGCCCGTGGATCTTGAAAGCGAGGCCGGAGGTCGTGCACGCGCCGGCGAGATTCCCCGAGGCGTCGAGGGCGAGGATGCCGATCGTGTCGTGGTCGAGGTCCTTGGGAAACCAGTCGTCCTTGTCGGTCTCCGCCGCTTTCCACTTGAGCCAGGCCTCCCGCGACGCTTCGGTGAGGAGGTCCTGCTTGTCGAAGCCGTTCTTCCGGGCGAACTCCTCGGCCCCTTCGCCCACGATCATCACGTGGTCGGTCTCCTCCATCACCTTCCGGGCGATCGAGACCGGGTGCATGTAATTCTCGACGAACGCTACCGAGCCGGCCCTCCCGTCGGGCCCCATGATGCAGGCGTCGAGGGTCACCCTGCAGTCCTCGTCGGGAAGCCCGCCGTAGCCGACGCTCATCACGGCCGGGTCGCCCTCGGGAACGCGGGCGCCCGCCTCGACCGCATCCAGCGCGCCGCCTCCGGTGGCGAGAATCTTCCACGCCGCGTCATTGGCGGGGACACCGTGCTTCCACGTCGAGATGACGAGGGGTTTCCTGCCGGGGGGGTTCCCGCCGGTGGGTTTTCCGCCGAGGGAGCCGAGGGCCTTGAACGGCCCCCCGGCGAAGATGTTTCGGGCGGGTAGGAGGCTCCCCGCCGCGCCGAGCGCCGCGGCGAGCTTGAGAAAATTCCTCCGCGACAATCCGGGCATAGCCGCACCTCCCGTGGACGATCTACCGTGCCGGGGGAAAGCGGTCGCTTCCCCTCATCCGATGCGCTCCTTCGCGAGCTCTCTCCGGAGCGCCGCAATGGCCTTCGTCGGGTTGAGGCTCTTCGGGCACGCCTCGACGCAGTTGAATATGTAGTGGCACCGCCAGAGCCCATGCTTGTCGTCGAGCGCCTCGAAGTGGTCCTTGCGCCCTTCGTCCCTCGAGTCCGCGATGAACCGGTACGCCTTCAGCAGCGCGTGCGGGCCGAGGTACTCCTCGTCGGCCCAGAACGAGGGGCACGACGACGTGCAGGCGCCGCAGAGGATGCACTCGTAGAGGCCGTCGAGCTTCGCGCGGTCGGCCGGGCTCTGGAAGCGCTCCTGATCGGTCGGCGTCGGCGTCTTCGTGATGAGATAGGGCTTCACGGCGATGAGCTTCTCCATGAAGCGGTCCATGTCGACGACGAGATCCTTCATGACGGTGAACCCTTTGAGCGGCTCCACGGTGATCGTCGGGCTCCCGAGGAGAAGCACCTGCGTCTCGCAGGCGAGGCGGCTCACCGAGTTGATCGTCATGGCGCAGGAGCCGCAGATGCCGCTCTTGCACGAGCGTCGAAACGTCAGGGTGCCGTCTTGCTTCCACTTGATCTCGTTCAGGCAGTCGAGCACGCTCTGCCCCTTCGCGACCTCGAGCTCGTACGCCTGGACGTAGCGCTCCCGCGCACGGCCGCCCGTGTTGTAGCGGTGCACCTTGAAGGTGACCTTTCTCTTCTCGTTTTCAGCCATCCTCGTGGCCCTCCTTATGATCCCTTTCGTCGAGCCCTGCTCCCGGCCTCAGTACGTCCGCTCTTTCGGCGCGAACCGCGTGATCACGACGGGCCGGTAGTCGAATTCGATCTTTCCATTCTTGCGGCGGACGAGCGTGTGCTTGAGCCAGCCCGTGTCGTCGCGCTTCGGGAAGTCGACGCGCGAGTGCGCCCCGCGGCTCTCCGCGCGGTTGATGGCGCCCGCCACCATGACCTCGACGACGTCGAGCATCCTGCCGAGCTCGAGCGCCTCGATGAGATCCATGTTGAAGTCGCGCGCCCGGTCGTCGATCCGCACCTTCCGGTAGCGCTCCCTGAGAGTCGAGACCTCCTTGAGGAGCTGCTCGAGGACGCTTCCCTTCCTGAAAACGGCGCAGTCGGTGGTCATGCGCGCCTGCATCTCGGCCTTGATCGCGCCGGCGCGCTCGGTGCCGGACGAGGCGAGGATCCCCTCGACTTCGTCGATCGCCGCGGCGGCGGCGTCTGCCGGCAGCTCGGGGAAGGGCGGCTCCTCGCGGAGGAACCGGACGATCGATTTCCCCGCGCGCCTGCCGAAGAGGGACGCCTCGAGGAGCGAGTTCGTCCCGAGGCGGTTCGCCCCGTGCACGCTCACGCACGCGCATTCGCCCGCGGCGTAGAAGCCGACGACCGGCTCCTTCTTGCCGTCCGCGAGAACGCGGCAGTCGTTGTCGGTGGGGATACCTCCCATCGAGTAGTGCGCCGTCGGCTGGATCGGGATCGGATCCTTGACGCAGTCGACGTGGATGAACTTCCAGGCGAGCTCGTGTATCTGCGGCAGGAGGCTCATGATCTTCTCTTTGCCGAGGTGCCGCAGGTCGAGGTAGACGTAATCCTTGCCGTCGATGCCGCGGCCCTCGTCGATCTCCTTCTGGATCGCGCGCGAGGTGACGTCCCGCGGGGCGAGCTCCATCTTCTCGGGGGCGTATTTCTTCATGAAGCGCTCGCCGGCGCCGTTGACGAGGTAGCCTCCCTCGCCGCGCGCCGCTTCGCTCACGAGGATGCCGTGCTCGTAGAGCCCCGTCGGATGGAACTGGAGAAACTCCATGTCCTCGAGCGGGAGACCGGCCTTGAGCACCATGCTCGGCCCGTCTCCGGTGCTCGAAAGCGATATCGAGGCGATCCGGAACACGCGGGCGTGCCCGCCCGTGCCGAACATAACCGCCTTCGAATGGAAGACGTGGACGCCGCCGTCGGCGATGTCCCACGCGACGACGCCGCGGCAGACGTTGTCCCGCACGACGAGCCCGAGGGCGTAGAACTCGCTGTAGAAGCGCACGCCGTTCTTCACGCAGTTCTCGTAGAGGGTGTGGAGCAGCGCGTGGCCCGTCCGGTCGGCCGCGTAGCAGGCGCGAAGCACGGCGCCGCCCCGCCCGAAGTCTTTCGTGTGGCCGCCGAACATCCGCTGGGCGATTCTCCCGTCGGGTGTGCGCGAGAAGGGCGCGCCCATGTGCTCGAACTCCCGCACGACAACGGGCGCCTCCTTCACGAGAATCTCAATCGCGTCCTGGTCGCCGAGGTAGTCGCTCCCCTTCACCGTGTCGAACATGTGCCATTCCCAGTGGTCCTCTTCCTCGTTCGCGAGGGAGGCGGCGATCCCTCCCTGCGCGGCGCCGCTGTGCGAGCGCGTCGGGTAGACCTTGGTGACGACCGCGACGTCGAACTCCGTCGAGGCCTCGACGGCGGCCCGCAAGGCGGCGAGCCCCGCCCCGACGATCACCACGTCGTGGCGGTGGACGTTGTGCACCGGCACGCCCTGGACGTCGTGGACGGTTTCAGGATTGATAGTCGCTGCCACTTAGAAACCTCCCCCCTGGAACGGAAGAATGGTGAGCACCCCGAGGACGACGGCGATGACGGCGACCATCGAGATCGTGCCGTAGATAATGACCCGCACCCATCCCCAGTGGATGTAATCGTCGAGAACGATCCAGAGACCGTAGAGGCCGTGAAAGAGCGCCACGATGAGGAACGATATGTCGATCGTCTTCCACA
>JBGPBA010000141.1:0-4528 GCA_041481005.1 Candidatus Krumholzibacteriia bacterium
CATGCTCATTCATCAGGCGTGCCTCGGCGCCATCGGGGTCGGCTCGTCCTCTGTCCTCAGGGTGAACTTCGACCTCGCGAACCGGCTCGGATGGGAGACTCCACAGGGGTACGCGAGGTGGGAGCTTGCCGGTCGCTGAGAGCTCCGCGGCAGTGCCTCGCCCGGGCCGGCCTCGCCCGGGTCGGCCGCGTGTTCTCGAATCTCACCCCCCGACGTTCATCCGCTACAACGGGCCTTTCCATATCGCACCCTTTTGTCGTAGTATTGCTGCCGATTCGGTCACGCAGCGCCCAAAGGAGAGTTCTTGAACTTCAAAGCGCTTTTCGAGCCCCGAACGATGGCGGTCGTGGGGATATCGCTCACGAATGATTCCCACCCGGCGAACGTCATTTATTACAAGAACTATCTCCGCTATCCCGTCAAGACGTATGGGGTGAATCCGCGCGGGGGCGTCCACAAGGAGGAGCGCATCTTCGCCCGCATCGGCGATATCCCCGAGAAGATCGATCTCGCCGTCATCGCGGTTCGCGCCGAGCACGTCACGGGGGTCATCGAGGAGTGCATCGCCGCCGGGGTCGGCGGCGCGGTCGTCGTCTCGGGGGGCTTCGCGGAGACGGGGCGCCGTGATCTCCAGGACGGGCTCGTCGCTCGCGCCCGGGAAGCGCATTTTCCCTTCATCGGGCCCAACTGCCTCGGCATCTTCTCGCAGCACGTCGATACCTTCTTTCTCCCGAGCGAGCGGATCGTGCGCCCCGATCCGGGCAAGGTTGCGATCGTGAGCCAGAGCGGCGGCATCCTCGTCGACCAGATGGTGAAATTCACCGGGCAGGGGGTCGGGCTCTCGTGCGCGGTGAGCATCGGGAACAAGGCCCTCATACGCGAGATCGATCTCCTCGACTACCTCGTGCGCGACGAGAAGACGGGCGTGATCGTGTTCTACATCGAAGGATTCGGCATGGGAGAGGGGCGCGAGTTCGTCCTCGCGGCGAGCCGATGCCCGAAGCCGATCATCGTGATGAAATCGGGGAAGACCCCGGGCGGCTCGCGGGCGGCCGTGAGCCACACCGCAGCGATCGCCGGCGATTACTCCGTCATGTCGTCAATCCTCTCGCAATTCGGCATCGTCGAGGCGAAGGACGAGTTCGAGATGCTTGCCTTCAGCGAATCGCTGAGCTGTTATCCGCGGGCGACCGTGAACAACATCGGGATCGTGACGGGGAGCGGTGGACACGGCGTCGTCGCCGTCGACTCGTGCCTCGAGGCGGGCTTCGGGGTTCCGAAGATTTCGGCCGGCGCGCAGGAGGCGATGAGGAGGAAGCTCTCGCCGAGCATCCGGCCGATCGCCGCGCTCGGCAACCCGATCGATCTGACGGGAAGCTCCACCGACGACGACTTCGTCCTCGCCGCGACGGAGCTGAGCGAGATGGCGGAGATCGACTGCCTCATCGTGCTCTTGCTTCCATACCTTCCCGAGGTGACCTCGGATGTCGGCGCGCGCCTGAGCCAGGTATACCGGAAGAAAGGGAAGCCGCTCGTCGCCTACGTGCCGCACGTGGAGAAATACCGGATGCTCATCGAGGGGTTCCAGCTCAATAACGTGCCCGTATCGCACTCGATCGAAGGCGCGGTGCTCATGGCCGAGGCGATGCGCCGGCGGCGGCCCTCGTGACGGGAGCGGGCCGGGACGCGGCTCGCGGTGAAGGGGAGAACGTGAACAAGGAGATCATCGATATCATCGAGAGGTCCCGCCCGCGCGGCTGGGTGCTCGAGCCGGACGCCAAGCGGATCCTCGCCGCGGCCGGAGTCGACGTTCCGCGCTTCGCGTGGGCGAAGACGCGGGGCGAGGCGGCCGAGCTCGCGCGAGGGATCGGGTACCCCGTCGTCGCGAAGGTCGTTTCGCCGAAGGCGCTCCACAAGACGGATCTCGGCGGCGTCATTTCCGGCGTTCGCAACGCCGACGAGCTCGAGGAGGCGTTCGCGAGGCTCAGCCGGATCGACGGGTTCGAAGGGGTCCTCATCGACGAGACGCTTTCCGGGGTCGAGCTCATCGTCGGGGCGAAGAACGACGAGCAGTTCGGGCCGGTGATTCTCCTGGGGATCGGCGGCGTCGGGGTCGAGCTCTACAAGGACACCTCGATCAGAATGGCGCCTCTCGAAGGGCGGGACGTGGCGTCGATGGCGCGCTCGCTCAAGGCGCACGCCCTCCTCGAAGGCTACCGCGGGGCGGAGCCGGTGAACATGGAGCTCCTCACGGCGCTCCTCATGAAGTTCTCCGCGCTCGTCATGGACATGGCGGAGGCCGTCGAGTCGATCGATTTGAATCCGGTGATATGCTCCGCGAAGAGGTGTGCCGCGGCCGACGCGCGGATCGTGCTCAGTCCTCGGCCCCGTCCTCGCCCGTGATCCGGTCGATCTCGGCGGGGGAGATGCCGAGGACCTCCGCCGCCGCCTCGCGCTGCATTCCGAAATAGGCCAGCGTGAGCCGAACGTG
This sequence comes from Candidatus Krumholzibacteriia bacterium, assembly GCA_041481005.1. Lineage (GTDB taxonomy): Bacteria > Krumholzibacteriota > Krumholzibacteriia > Krumholzibacteriales > Krumholzibacteriaceae > SSS58A. The sequence goes on from JBGPBA010000141.1 coordinate 2,492, forward strand.
CTCCCTCGTCACTTCGTCGAGCTTCCTCGGGGTGAAGGTCTCCGTCGCTCCCTGCCGTTCAATGCGCTCCTTGACGACGGGCGGGAGTGATTCCGCGGTGATCGTGTCGGAGTCGGTGTTCGCGACGGCGCCGGCGACGATCGTCCGGAGCTCCTGTACGTTGTCGGGGAAACGGTAGCCCTGCAGGAGCGACATGCAGTCCTCGGAGAAGCTCTGGATCGCCTTGCCCGCCTTGTCCGCCTCCTCCTTGAGGAAGAGCTCCGCGAGCAGCGGAATGTCGATCGGCCGCTCCCGAAGCGGCGGAATCCTGATCGAGTTGATCATAAGGTGGTAGAGGAGATCGCGCGAGAACTTGTTCGCGTACTCGGGGCGCGTGAGATCGCTCTTCGCCGACACGATCACGCGGACGTCCGCCTTCCGGATGCTCGTCGAGCTCTCCCGGTAGTATTCCCCGGTTTGGATGAGGCGCTTGAGCTTGACCTGCATCGGGAGCGACAGGGCGTCGATGTGGTTGAGGAAGAGCGTTCCGTGCTCGGCCTGCTCGAGGAGCCCCGGCGTCTCCTCGTGCGAACCGCGGAAGTCCCGCGCCTGTCCGAAGAAGAAGGCGGGGAATTTGTCCGGGTCCTGGCTGTCCGCCTCGACGACGACGAACGGCCCCTCTCTGCGCGGGCTCGCCTAGTGGATCGCCCGCGCGACGGCCTCCTTGCCCGTTCCACTCTCGCCCCAGATAAAGACGCTGAGGTCGCTCGTCGCGAGCCGCTCCGCCTGGTGGAAGAGCCGGATCATCCCGGGATCCTGCGTCGGGAGCTGCGTGAACGCGGCCTCGTGCGCGAGGTCTTTGCGCGTGAGCTGCTTCGGGAGCTCGTCGATGCTCCGCCGGAGCGAGCGATGCTCGATGGCGTTGTCGAGAACCTGGAGCAGGGTATGGTCGTCGATCGGCTTCGTGAGGTAATCGAACGCGCCGAGCTTCATCGCCCGCACGGCGAGATCGACGTCGCTCACGCCGGTGATCACGACCACGGGGGATGTATTCCCTTTCGCCCGTATCGAACGCAGGATGTCCATGCCGCTGACGTTGGGCATGTCCATGTCGAGCATGATGGCGTCGAAATGCTCCTCGGCGAGGCGCTGCTCGACCTCGCGCGAGTCGTTCACCACGGTCGGCTCGAAGAGCCCCGTCTGCACGAGAAACACCATAAAATAGTTGGTCACGGCGACGTCGTCGTCGACGATGAGGACCTTTTTCATTGCGTTCCTTTCGGAGTCTGAGTGCCGCCCCTCGGCGGCTGCGATCCGCCGGGGGCTCCCTGCGCGCCGCCCGGCGCGCCCTGGCCGAACGCCTGCGTGGCCGCGGGCTGCGACCCGGGCGGGCCGCCCTTCGGCGCGGCGAGCTTCGCCGGGACCCTGAGCGTGAACGTCGTCCCGACGCCGACCTTGCTCTTTACCGAGATGTGCCCGCCGTGCTCCTCCATGATCCGGTAGGCGATGGCGAGGCCGAGCCCGGTGCCGCCCTTCGCGCGCTTCGTCGTGAAGAAGGGCTCGAACATCTGTTTCTGCGTTTTCTCGTTCATGCCGATGCCGTTGTCCTCGATCTCGACGACGACGTCGGAATCATCGACGCGCGAGCGCACCCTGATGAGGCCCCGCACGTCGTCGCGCATCGCCTGACCCGCGTTTACGAGAAGATTCACGAGAACCTGTTCCATCTTCTGACCGTTGCCGGTGAAAATGGGAAGGTTCTCGCCGAGGTCCAGTTCCAAGTCGGCGTGCTTGTGCACCTCGTTATGGACGAGCCGCGCGCTCGCCTCGATAAGCGTGTTCACGTCGACGTTGTCGACGAGGAGCCCCTCGTCCCTGCGGGCGAAGGTGCGTAGCCCCTCCACGATCCCCTTGATCCGCTGCGATCCGTGGTCCATGTCGTCGACGAGCGTCATGATGTGCTTGCGGAAGAAATCGTAGTTGAGCTTCGCGACTTTGAGGTCGGGGTGCTCGATGTGGTACACGTCGATGATCGGCAGCAGGTCCTCGAGGCTCTGC
>JBGPBA010000142.1:0-4525 GCA_041481005.1 Candidatus Krumholzibacteriia bacterium
AGAGGCGCGCTCGAGGCTCGCTCTCTTCGGCCCGAGGGTGGAGCTCGTGAGCGGGAACTTTCGCCGGATCGGGGAGGTTCTCGGGGACCGGACGTGCGACGGGCTTCTTCTCGATCTCGGCGTTTCGACCCTTCAGCTCTCGGATGCGGCGAGGGGCTTCAGCTACCTCGCCGACGGGCCGCTCGACATGACGATGGGTCCGGATGGACGGTCGGTACGTTCGTTCCTATCGACGGCCGAGCTATCGCGGATCGCGGCTATCCTGAAAGACTATGGGGAGGAGCGGCGCTCCCGCGCGATCGCGCGCGAGATCGTTCGGCGGCGGGACGCGGGCGCGATGGAGACGACCTTTCAGCTGCGCGACGCGGTCGCCGCGGTCGCGCCGCCGCACCGGAGCTTCGAGTCGCTCTCCCGTGTATTCCAGGCTCTTCGCATCTGGGCGAACGAGGAGCTCGAGAGTCTCGACGAATTTCTTCCGCAGGCGGTCGAGCACCTCGGGGCCGGCGGGAGGATCGTGATCATCAGTTACCACTCGCTCGAGGACCGCAGGGTGAAGCACTTCTTCAGGCAGGAGGAACGGGGCTGCGTCTGCCCGCCGGATATCCCGGAGTGCCGGTGCGGACGCGCCCCGCGGCTTTCCGTCCTGACGCGGCGGCCGCTGCGGCCGTCGCCCGAAGAGATCGAGTCTAATCCGAGGTCGCGAAGCGCGAAGCTCCGCGCCGCAGAGAGGATCTGACATGGAACCGAGCTCGCACTATTCGTCGGGATCGTACCGCTTCATCAAGCGCGCCCTCGAGGGGAAGATGAGCCCGGTCTCCTTTCTCCTCGTCCTCGGGTTCTTCTCGAGCCTGGTGCTTCTCTACATCTCGCTCAACGTCTGCTTCTTCAATATTTCGACCGAGATCGTCGCGAGCCGCGAGCGGCTCGACTTCCTCATGGATCGCAACGTCCGGCTGACGGCGCAGTACAACGAGCTCGCCTCTCCGGGAAGGATCATCCCGATGGCGAAGCTCCTTGGCATGCGCGCCGGCTCGTCCGAGGAAGTGAAACGGCTCGCCTTCACGAAAGACGGCGCTGCGGCCGAGCAGAAGCCCGCCTGGGCCGAGGCCCGCGTCGATGAAACGCCTGCCGTCTCTCCCGCGAGAGACCCGAGGGGTCGATGAACGAGCTGTTTTCGAAACGGCGCCTCCAGGCGCTCTCCGTCGCCGTCGCGATCGTCGTCGGCGTTCTTGTCTACCGGCTCATCGACATCCAAATCGCGAAGCACGAGTACTACCTGACCAAGGGGAAGAAGCAGTGGGTGCGCAAGACCGCGCTTCCCGCGCGGCGAGGGAACATCTTCGACCGCAACGGAGTGCCCCTCGCCGTCACCCGCTGGACCTACACGGTCGGCGTCACGCCGGCCAACTTCCCGATGAAGCACAGAAAGGCGGTCGAGTACCTGGCGGATGCCTGCGGCCTCTCCCAGAAGGAGCTCCGCCGGCGGCTCGTTCGGGACGACTCCTACGTTCTGCTCGGAAAGGACCTCCATCTCACCGAAGACCAAGTCTCGACTCTCTCCTCCTACCCCTCAGTACGCCTCGATCCGAGCCACGACCGCCTTTATCCTTTTGAATCGATGCCGCCCCAGCTCGTCGGCGCCATCAGCCCGGAGGGGAGGGGTATCGCCGGCGCGGAGCTCGCCTACCAGGACGTGCTCGCCGGAGAGGACGGATGGGTCCTCATGAACAAGCTCCCGAGCAAGGATCGCGTGGAGATCTTCCAGCCGATCAATGCTCCGGGCAAGGAGCCGCGCAGCGGGAACGACCTCTACCTCACCATCGACACGCGGATCCAGTCGATCGTCGACTTCGAGCTCGAACAGGCGGTCGAGCGCTACGGGGCGATCGGCGGGATGGCGGTCGTCGTCGCCCCGTCGACGGGGGGCATCCTCGCCCTCTCCGAGCGGCCGGTCCGTGAGCTCTCCCGGAACGACCCCGACGCCTTCGCCCTCAGATCGGTGAACGGCATCTACGAGCCCGGCTCGACCTTCAAGCTCATCACCGACTCGTATCTCCTCGAGAACGGGAAGGTCGATCCCTACGACGCGTTTTTCGGCGAGAACGGCGAGGCGACGTTCGACTTCGGGGTTTTTCACGACGACAAGCCGCACGGATGGCTCACCTTCAAGGAGTCGTTCGTTTACTCGAGCAATATCTGCACGATCAAGGCGACGCTCGGCACGAGCCCGCCCGACTTCTACCAGTACATCGTCCGCTTCGGGTTCGCCGGCCGCACGGGACTCGATCTGCCCGCGGAATCTCGCGGCCGGCTCGCCGAGCCCGACCTCTGGCGTTCGCGATCACTCCCGAGCATCGCGGTGGGGCACGAGATCGGCGTGACGGCGATCCAGATGGCGATGGCGTACGCCGCCCTCGCCAACGGCGGCGAGCTCGTCGTCCCGCGGATCGCGCTCGAGGTGAAGGATCCGAAGGGGCTGCCGGTGGAGCGCTTCGAGACGATCCCCGTGCGCCGCGTTTTCTCGAGGAACACCGCGGCGACGATGCAGGATTTCTGCCGGGACGTCGTCCTCGATGGAACGGGAAAGAAGGCCTCGATCAACGGAATCTCGGTCGCGGGGAAGACGGGGACGTCCCAGAAGGCGATGAACGGCTCGTATCAGAAGGGGAAGTACGTGGTGAGCTTCATCGGGTTCGCGCCGGCGGTTGATCCCATGCTCGTCTGTCTCATCATACTCGACGAGCCCGTGTACCCGTACTATTGGGGGGGGGAATCGGCCGCGATCGTGTTCGGGCAGATCATCGAAGGGATACACATTTCGACCGACGTCTTTTACGGCGAGAGCGCAAGCCGGCTCGCCGACGCGCGCCACCCGCGCGAGCGCGTCGCGGCGCCGAGCTTCCTCAGGCTCACGACCGATCAGGCGATCGACCTCGCCGCCGCGTACGCCCTTCACGTGCAGTGCCCCGAGACGAAAGGCACGGTCTACTCGCAGATTCCCGACCCGGGGACGCTCATCGATCGCAGGGACGAGATCGTTCTCATGGTCCGCGCCCAAAGCCCGGCGCCGGATTCGGCGCTCGCCGTTCCGGAGCTGCGCGGGCTTTCCATCCGTGAAGCACGGCTGCTGCTGCTCGCGAGCGGGTTCTCCTCGGTCGTCCGGGGATTCGGCGTCGTCGAGCGACAGGAGCCGGCCGCGGGCGCCGCGGTCGCTCGCGGGGCGAGCGTCATCCTTTTCTGTGGTCCGCGAAGCTCCGAAGGCGCAGCGTGGTTCGCTACGGCTGGAAACGGAGCGGCACGGTGAGACTCTCGCAGCTCATCGAGGGGATGGAGATCGCTTCCCGCCTCAACTTCCGCGACGTCGAGGTAGGGGGAATCTCGTCAGACTCGCGCTCGATCAAACCGGGAGATTGTTTCGTCGCCGTCAGGGGCAGTGCGGCTGACGGACACGAATTTGCGTTGCTGGCCGCCGAGCGGGGAGCGTCGGTACTGGTCGTTGAACGACCTGTCGAAACCTCGAACCCTCTTCTCGTCGTGAACGACTCCTCGCTCGCGGCCTCGCTTCTCGCGAAACGATTCTACGGCGACCCCGTCGCGGAGCTCGTGCTGGCGGGCATCACGGGGACGAACGGAAAAACCTCCTCGTCGTTTCTCTTGCGCTCGATCTTCGAGGGCTCCCTCGGTCCGACGGGCATCATCGGGACGGTGGGGTACGGATCGACCGGGGCGCTCGCCTACTCCGCGAACACGACCCCCGGCGCGATCGATCTCTATCGCATGATGGCCGATTTCAAGGGCCGGGGCTGCCGCGCCGTCGTCATGGAGGTGAGCTCCCACGCGGCCGAGCAGGGACGGATCACGGGGCTCGAGTTCGACGTCGGCGTCTTCACGAATGCGACGCGCGACCACCTCGACTACCACGGAACCTTCGAGCGGTACGTCGAGGCGAAGGAGCTCTTCGTGCGGAGTCTTCGCGACGAGCGGCGCTCGAAGAAGCCCGGAACGTTCGTGTTCAATGCAGATGATCCCGCGGTGGCGGCGGTCGCCGAGCGCTTCGGCGGCCGCACGCTTTCATTCGGCCGCTCGACGGCGGCCGAGGTGAGAGCCGAGCGGCTCGAGGCCGATCTCGCGGGCACGAGGTTCGAGCTCGCCGTGGGGGCGAAGCGCGTGCCGATCGCGCTGCGACTTTTGGGCACCTTCTCCGCGTACAACGCGCTGGCCGCGGCGGGCGCCGCGCATGCGCTCGGCATCGGGCTCGATGCGGTCAAGGCGGGGCTCGAGAAGGTCGCCGTCGTGCCCGGGCGGTTTCAGGTGGTCGCGGCCCCGCTGGCGCCGGTCGTCATCGTCGACTACGCGCACACCCCCGACGCCCTCGAGAAGCTGTTGGCCTTCTGCCGGGAGCTCTCGCCGAGACGGATCATCATCGTCTTCGGGTGCGGCGGCGACCGCGACCGGGGGAAACGCCCGATGATGGCCCGCATCGCCGCCGACCTGAGCGACTCGGTCATCGTCACCGACGACAACC
>JBGPBA010000143.1:0-4483 GCA_041481005.1 Candidatus Krumholzibacteriia bacterium
AGCGAGAGCTGCTCGATATACCCCTTCGCGTCGTTCAGGTAATCCCTGTTGAGCAGCTGATAGGCGCCGTACGTATCGAGGAGGCCCCAGCCGAACGTATAGTCGGGCCCCTGGCTCGGCCCCGCCTCGCGCGCCGTGTTGACGACGAGCGCCTTGAGCGTGGCCGAGCGCATCGGGCTCCCCCCGTGATGATCCATGTAAAAATCCTCGAGAAGCCCGAGCGATCCGCAGACGTTGGGGGCCGCCATGGAGGTGCCGCTGAAAGTCGCGTAGCTCGTGTCCGCCGTATTGTAGGACGAGTAGAGTTGGTAGCCGTTTCCCATGATGTCGGGCTTGATCCGGCCGTCGTCGGTCGGTCCCCAGCTGCTGAACGACGTCATCGTGACGCTCCCGGGCCCCGTATAGTCGGGGACGTCGTAAACGGCGCCGACGGTGAGCGTGTTCTTGGCAACCTGCATTCCGAACGGGAGACAATCGTAGCCGGCCGTGCCGCCGTCCCAGTTTCTCGTTTTGTAGCTGATGCGCCAGGCGCTATAGCGGTTGTCCCAGTAGTAGTGCTTTCCGCCGGGGGCGGGTCCGTGATCCCCGCGGTCGTTCCCCGCGGACACGACGCTGAGGTAGTTCGGCGCGGCGTTCGCGACCTGATCGTACATCTGGCCGTATGAGTCGTAGAAGCCGAAGGAGAGATCCTCGACCTCGCTGATCGCGGTGTCGCCGTACCAGTACCAGCTCGAGTTGGACGAATTGTACGTCCAGCCGCAGCTGTACCCGTACGACTGGTTCGACAGGGTCATCCCCGCCGCGGCTTCGCTCGACATCTCGCTCGCGTCGTTGTTCCACTCGAAGGCGCGGAGACTCGCCTGGTACGACATTCCCTTCGCCTTCGCCCTGACACCCGACGCGATGAGCGTCCCGGCCACGTGCGTCGAATGAAAATGAACCGCGGGGTTGTTGGCGTCGGCCCAGGTAACGCGTCCCGTGAGCTCCTGGTGCGTCAACAGCACCTTCCCCGCGTCCCACTCTCTCAGGGTGAAGCCGCTCGCGCCGCCGATCACCGCTTGCGTGGAATCGGTGCGAGTCGAATGCGCGGCGTCGCGATTGAATGTGAGGAAGTACCGGGGACGCCCGTTGATGATCGCCTGAAGCTCGTAGAAGCTCCCGTCCCGGTTGTACCCGCTCACGGGCCAGCCTCCCGCCGCGGCGAGAGCGTTCGCCTGCGTCCGTTTTGCTTGGCTTTTGAGAAGTAGATCCTTGGAGAGTGCATTGAGATCGCCCTGCTGAGCGCAGAGGTTTGCAGCCAGAGCGATCGAGAGAAGGATTGCGAAGGAAAGAAGAAGGCAAAGCCGTTTCATGCGCCGACCTCCGTCCGTCATGGGAGCATTCCATGAGCGCCAGATGACTTACTAATTTATTATAATACCATAAGTTAGGTAGTTAATCAATGAAAAAATAGAGAGCGGCCGAAGGGCCGCCCATTTCGCAAGCGTAAGCTCCTAATTTGTAATAATTAGCGAACGAGAACTATTTTTCTTGCCTCGGCAAGGTTCCCGGCCTTGAGCCTGCAAAAATAGACCCCCGAGGCCGCTCGGCCGCCCGAGCTCGTCCTTCCATCCCAAACGGCCTCGAAGCTCCCCGCCTCCATATCCCTATCGACGAGGACGGCCACCCTCCGGCCCGCGATGTCAAAAATGGCGATCTCGACGCGCGAGCGCGCGCTGAGATCGAACCTTATCTTCGTGGTCGGATTGAACGGGTTCGGGTAGACCCCAACGAAGGTCGTGGCCGCGGGGGTCTGCTTCTTTCCGCCGTCGTCGACGCCGGCCGCGGGCTCGTAGCCGTAGCAGGCGGTCCGCTCGGCGTTGCGGCGCGCGAGCGGCCACCAGAGCGCATTCACGGGATATGCCGGCGAGCAGAGCTCAAAGCAATAGAGCGAATCGCTGCTCGCCGCGACAAGCTCGACCCAACCGTCGCCGTCGATGTCCCCGGCTGCCGGTCCGGCCATCATGAGGCCCGGGAGAGAAAGGGGAAAACCGTATCCGTCGGATTGAATCGTGCTGTCCGCAGTGGCAACGATCGCGTGGGCCGGCCGGCCTATTATAACGAGCGGCGCATCGATCACATGCCCTATACCATACCAGTCGGCGATTGTCTTCGAGCTGAGCACCACCCCGTCTCCTCCAATCACCGTCACGTATGCTTGGTGGTGAACGTCGCCGATCATCGTGGAGGTGACGATGATCTCCTCGTAGCCGTCCCTATTGACATCGGCGAGGGCCGGCGCCGACCAGACCATTCCAGGCACACGGACCTTCCCATGAGTGAAGCACTGCGACCCGTCATAGGACCAGGCCTGCACATAACCATCCCTCTCCAAGGCAACAATCTCCATATGCTTGTGATCGGAGGTTATGTCGCCGATCACCGGCTCCGCCACAATAACGGTATCCGCATCGTGAGGCCAATGGAAGTAGGCCTCTCCGTCCGCGCGCGTCACGAGAACCGACGAAGTGGGGCGCCCGAACGCGTTCGGCCCGACGGACACTATTTCCGGGTTTCCATCATCGTCGATATCCCCGATCGAGGGCGCGCGAACTCCGTCGTGCCCGAAGATTATCTTGGGATTGGCGAACGGGCTTCCGTCCCCTTCGTACAAATACGTGCCGTCCCAGTGGGCGACAAGGATCTCGAGCTTGCCGTCCCCGTCGAGATCGGCCAGCACGGGAGCCTGGGTTCCCCCATATTGAGCAACGAGAACCTGCCAGAGCTCATTGCCCGAGCCATCGAACGCGTGGAGCTTGTTATCCTCGGTGCACACGACGATTTCTTTGCGAGAGTCCCCGGTGATGTCTCCGGCGGCCGGCGATGGAATGATCCCGGAGCCAAGATTCACCGGCCAGCCGGGGAGCGCCTCCCCGTGCGACCCCCACACGCAAAGATTTCCCCCACATCCAAGCACAACATCGAGGGTGGTAGGGTCCGAATCGAGATTGACGAGCAGCGGCGACGAATCGCTGGAAGAGCCCATGGCAATGGGCCAGCCCTGCTCATTCGGAATTCGCCACCCGATGGCGTGGGGACCGCTCACGTTGTCGTTTTCATTCGTTTCGACGACGCGGCGGTCCGCGTCGAGGGCAAACCAGCTCCTCCATGAGCCGATCGTGTCGCTCGTGAATGGGCTCGTCGCCCAAACGATCGAGTCGCCGACCGCGAGAGCTCCCGCGCGGAATCGTTCATCGCCCGTCTGAGAGGCTCCCGGCGCCGACTGCCGGTTCTTGTAGAAATCGATGATGACGCTGTCCGCCGAAGCGACTCCCGTGTTCTTCACGGTCAACGTGGCGATCACGCTCTCGTGCGCAGCGGGGAAAACTTTCGAGAATTCGACCCGCGCGGTGACGAGGTTCGGAGCGATCCGGCAGCCCACGTCGAGGGAGCCGATGAGCGCCCCGCAGGAGCTTTGCGCCGGCGCGCACGGGGAGGTGTCATAGATGCGGTAATCGCCCCCGGTCGCGTCGCAGAAGCTCGGGTCGGCGGAAATGTTGTTGTTCTTGCCCGTCTGGTCGGTCGTATTCCCGCCGTAGTTGCCCCCCGCATTCCCGTACACGTCACTGCAGCTGATCGTCTGCGCGGTAACGATCGTGTAGATGCCCGATCCGTTCGTGTTGGACGCGATGATCGAGCGCGATATCGGATTTCGATCCCCGTAGCTGTTCTCGACCCCGCCGCCGTAGAAGCCCGCCCAATTCCCGGCGATCGTGCAGTTCCGGATCGTCATGTTCGTCCCGCTGTACGTGCCGCCGCCGCCCGAGCTCGCGCTATTCCCGTAGACGGTCGAATTCGTCACGGTGCAGGTTCCGTTCACGCCGTTGTAGACGCCTCCGCCGAAGACGCCTCTGCTCCCCGATATAGTGCAGGAGTCGATGCGAACCGTCGCGGCGCTGACGTAAATCCCGCCCCCGCTCTCCGTCGCCGTATCGGCGCTCATCGTGCAGGAGCGAATGTCGGCGAAGGTGCCGCTCTGGATGGAGACGCCTCCCCCGCTCTTCTGGGAGAAGTTCCCCGATATCACGCAGTGGTCGATGAGCGGTGTGCCGCCCTTCATATAAACGCCGGCTCCCAGGCTCGTCGAGCGGTTGTGAGAGATCACGCAGCGGGAAACCCGCGCGGAGGAGCTCTCGAGGTGAATGCCGCCGCCCCCCGCCGCCGTGAAGAAGACGTTCTCGACGAATCGGCAATTGCGGATGACCGGGCTCGCGCCTGTGCATCGCACGCCGACGTCGCTCGCCCGCTTCACCGTGAGGCCTTCGAGCACCGAGGTCGAGTCCTCCGCCGTGATGAAGTTGAAGCCGCCGTGGAAGCTCACGGGCGAGCTCTCGCAGTCGACGATCGTCGCCTCCGGACCGGCCTCCGAGGTGATGAGAAGCGCCTTGCCTTCCACCGAGATGTCCCGGTTGCCGTCCCCGGTGTAGGTGCCGGCGGCGACGAG
>JBGPBA010000144.1:0-4474 GCA_041481005.1 Candidatus Krumholzibacteriia bacterium
CGTTCTCCGATGGGCCAGGCGGTGATCGGAGGCCTCATCACCTCGACGCTCCTCACGCTCTTCGTCGTACCGGTCGTTTACTCGCTCATCGACGATATGTCGATCCGGAGAGTGGCCGGATCCGTGACCCGGCTTTTCGGCGGGCGAAAGAGCGTCGCGAAGTAGGTCGAAGCTCCGCGGATAATCCCCCCGACGACTCCCGCCCAATCGACGGCTTCCCGCACGATCGGGGCGACTTTTCTCTGACACTCTGAAATTCCGCCGAGCCTCCGCCGGTGCTCCGCCGACGGCGGCAGGGTCACTCGGCCGCTTCCCGGACGACCGGAGAGGGGGGCTCGGTGCCGAATTCCTTCTCCCAGCGGGCAATGACGAGCGTGGCGAAACTGTTGCCGAAGACGTTGAGAGAGGTCCGGGCCATGTCCATGAGCTCGTCGATGCCGAGGATGATGAAGACGGGCTCCGTGGGCAGGTTGAACTGGGCGACCGTTCCGAGCAGGATGACGAGCGATGCGCGGGGCACCCCGGCGACGCCCTTGCTCGTGAGCATGAGGGTGAAGACGAGGAGCAGCTGCTGGCCGAAGCTCATGTGTACCCCGGCCGACTGGGCGACGAACACCGCGGCGAGCGTCAGGTAGAGGCTCGAGCCGTCGAGGTTGAAGCTGTAGCCCGTGGGTATGACGAAGGCCACGATCTTCCGGGGAACGCCGCTTCCATGGCCTCCATGGCCCGGGGCAAGGCCGCCTCGCTGCTCGTCGTGGCGAAGGCGAGGGTCACCGGGTTGGCGACCGCCTTCAGGAATTTCTTGATCGGGGCGCGGATCAGGACGGCGATAGGCAGGAGCACGGCCAGCACGAATACGACGATGGCCACGTAGAACGTCGCCAGCAGCTTCAAGAGGTTGACCATGATCCCCAGGCCCATGTGCCCGACGGTGTAGGCGATGGCGCAGCCGACGCCGACGGGCGCGAAGTTCATGACGATGTTCGTGAACTTGAACATGACCTCGGCCAGGCTCTCCGTCACCGCGAGGAGCGGGCGGCGTTTGGTCTCCGGAATGAGCGCCAGGGCGATCCCGAAGATGACGGCGAAGATGACGACCTGGAGAATCTGGCCCTCCGCCACCGCCTTCGCGATATTCTCGGGAAAGATGTGGACGATCATGTCCGAGGCCGATTGCGGAGGAGCCGGGGCGATCGATTCCGCCTTCGGCGCGGGCGGCAGGGTGATCCCCTTCCCCGCGCCGGAGATGTTGATGGCGGCGAGGCCGATGAAGAGGGCGAGCGTCGTCACGATCTCGAAGTAGACGAGAGCCTTGATCCCCATCCTCCCGACCTGCCTGATATTCGAGTGGCCGGCGATGCCGACGACGAGCGTCGCGAAGAGCAGCGGCGCGATGATCGTTCTGATCATCCGGAGGAAGACCAGGCTGAAGACCCTCAGGTTGACTGCCACCTTCGGGAGGTCGTAGCCGATCCCGGCGCCGACGACCATGCTGACGATGATCCATGTGGTCAGCGAGCGGCGCTGGATGGCGTGGGCGACGAGAAGGCCGACGAGGACCCAGCGAACGACGAGGAGCACGGGCGCGGGGACGGCGGCGAGGCCGAGGCTGCGCACGGCTACGAGGATGGCGAGGATCGTGACCCCGGCCAGGACCGGGAGAGCGAAAACGCTCTTGCGGGCGGCCGGCTTTCGGGATGTCCTGTCTTTCGCGTCCATCATGGGAGACCCGAATTCTAGAGAAGGTCGAGAGCCGAGTCAATTTGAAATACGGCCCCGGGTGTGCTATGAATGAATGAGATGGAAGAGCATGCAACAAGGCCGGCGATGAATAAGCCCTCGGCATCGATCGTATTGGTTTTTTCGATTCTCGCGATCCTGGGCCGTCCGGCGGCGTGCGCCGCGCGGATGCCGGAAGGGGTGCCGCTCGCCTCTCTCTATGAGTTCATTCCGGGGCAGCCGAGGATCATACCCGACGGGACCGGCGGGGCGATCATCACGTGGGCCGACCGACGCAGCGGGAGCTGGGACGCCTACGTCCAGCGTGTCGACGCGGGAGGCGCCGTTCAGTGGAATCCGAACGGCGTCCGCATCTGTCCCGAGACGCACGGCCAGCAGTCTCCCCAGATCGTTTCGGATGGAGCCAGGGGAGCGATCATCACGTGGGCCGATTCCCGGGGCGGCGAATATGACGTTTACGCCCGGCGCGTCAACGCGAACGGCGCCGTGCAGTGGGCCTCGGGCGGGGTCGCCGTGTGCTCGGAGCCGCACAGCCAGCAGTCCCCTCAGATTGCCTCCGACGGGGCGGGAGGAGCGATCATCGTCTGGGTGGACTACCGCCGCGGGAACTACGACATATTCGCCCAGCGCGTGAGCGGCGCCGGCGCCGTCCGATGGGCCCCGAACGGCGCGGCCGTCTGCGCCGAGCCGCATGACCAGCGGTATCCCGAGATCATCTCCGACGGGGGCGGGGGCGCGATCATCACGTGGGTGGACAACCGCGGCGGAAGCTACGACGTCTACACGCAGCGCCTGAATCCCGCGGGGGCCGTCAAATGGGCCGCGGACGGCACGGGCATCTGCACCGGGCTGCAGAATCAGGTCTCTCCCCAGCTCACTTCGGACGGGGCCGGGGGGGCTTTCATCGCGTGGGTGGACGACCGAAACGGGGACTGGGACATCTACGCCCAACGCATCAGCGCGGGGGGCGCCGTCCAGTGGCCTCCGAACGGCGTCGGCATGTGCGCCGTCATCCTGGACCAGGTTTCTCCGCGGCTCGCTTCGGACGCGGCCGGGGGAGCCATCGTCACGTGGGCCGACCGCCGGAGCGGCACCTGGGACATTTATGCCCAGCGCGTCAACGCGGTCGGCGCCGCCCTGTGGGCTCGGGATGGGATCGGCGTCTGCAGGGCGACGCAGGACCAGTTCACCCCGCAGATCGCGCCCGACGGCGCCGGGGGAGCGATCATAGCATGGATGGATTCGCGCGGCGGGAACAACGATATCTTCGCTCAGCGCGTCGGCGCGAGCGGCCGCGTCCAGTGGATGGAGAACGGGGCCACGGTCTGTTTCGAAAGGCACGACCAGCGGTATCCGCAAATCGCCTCCGACGGAGCCCGGGGGGCGATCATCACCTGGGTCGACTTCCGCGCGGGGAAGTATGACGTTTACGCCCAGCGCATGGGCGCCGGCGGCGTCAACCGCTGGACGGCAAACGGCGTCGCGATCTGCTCCAAGGCGCAGAGCCGCGAGACGCATTAGGCGGAGCACGGAACCATGATAAAGACGGCGCGGCGGCACAAGAATCGACGCCACGGAAAGGCGCCTCTCCTCTGGGGCGCGCTTGCGCTCGCGCTGCTCTCGGCGGCGGCGATGCTCATCCATCGATGGGGCGGGCGCGACTCTTCGGGCGAGGCGGCGCTCGCCCCCGTCTATGGCTACCAAATTGTCCATGCCTATCCGCATGACCCGGAGGCTTTCACCCAGGGATTGATCTATCGAGATGGATTCCTGTTCGAGAGCACCGGGCTCAATGGGCGCTCGACGCTTCGCAAGGTTCGGCTCGAGACGGGCGAGGTGCTGAGTGAGTACGTCCTCGAGGAAAAGTACTTCGGCGAGGGGTTGACGAACTGGGGCGACACGTTGGTCCAGCTTACCTGGCAATCGAGAACCGGGTTCCTCTACGATGAGGCGAGTTTCAATCTGCTCGGGACGTTCAGGTATGGGGGGGAAGGCTGGGGGCTCACGCATGACGAGAGACAGCTCATCATGAGCGACGGAAGCGCGAGCCTGCGGTTCCTGGATCCCGCGACGTTCGAGGAGATCGGACGCCTCGTCGTCGAGGACCGCGACCTCCCCGTCGCCTTCCTGAACGAGCTCGAGCTCGTGAAGGGCGAAGTCTACGCGAACGTCTGGCAGCGCGACAGGATCGCCATAGTCTCGCCGCAATCGGGCCGGGTCGACGGTTGGATCGATCTCGCCGGCCTGCGGCAGGAGATGGGCGCGACAAAGCCCGTCGACGTCCTGAACGGGATAGCCTACGACGCCGCAGGCGACCGGCTGTTCGTGACCGGGAAGCTCTGGCCGAAGCTCTTTGAAATCAGGCTCGTGCCGCGGCGGTGAGCCCGCCCGCCCCGTACGGATCGCGCGGGAGCGCGCGCTTCGATATTCCTTGACAGGTCGCGGCGCGATTGATAGTTTTCCCTTGATAATAGGCCTAAAACACGTCATTTGATCAAGGCTTCCTTGATCGCCCTTTCAGCTCCAGGAGGAATCCCGCGGCTCAATCCAGGACCGCATGGCAGGACCGGATCCTTTCAGCGGCGATCCAGGGCAGCGAATCGGACGGAAGGAGGCACTTTCTCAATGAAGAGAAGTCATGCGACGCTCGCGATCCTTGTCACCCTGATCTTCGCGCTCTCCTCGTGCGGGAACGTCCAAACGTCGGGCGCTAAGACGCAGATCGAAAAGGGCA
>JBGPBA010000145.1:0-4446 GCA_041481005.1 Candidatus Krumholzibacteriia bacterium
CCTCGGGAGAGAGCCCCTCCCCGAGCTTCATGCTCCTCGGCTGGATGCCGACGAGCAGCGCTTCCCCCTTCCATTCCTCCTTGAGATACCTGATGAGGAAATGGAGAGAGAGCCTGTGCGTGCTGCTCGCCGAGTGCATGAGATCGTCGATGGGGATGAGCTTCCACTCCCCCGGGGCGCCGCCGAACTCCACCGCGTCGACGAAGACGACCGCGTCGAGCCCCTGCTTCGCGACCCAGCCCCCGTAGTTCTCGGGGACCTCGGAGGCGTCGACGCACGGGAATTCCACGCCGCTCTCGGCGAGACGCGCCGCGAGCGCCGGCCCCGCCCCGTCGTCCCCCTTCAGCGCATTCCCCACGCCGACGACGCCGAAGCGCTTTCCCGCGAGGCGCCCGGTCAGCTCCTCGGCCCTCATTTCATTCATCCGATCCATAATAAAAGAGGCCCCTGTCGGGGCCCCCATCGTCAGGCACTGAAGCGAAAGCCCTTAGCTGTCACCCCATTCGTCGGACAGAATGTACGCGGCGCGACAGTTCGGGCAGAGCGCCCGCATGTAGTCGCTCCTCTCGAAGGGCCGGTCTCCCCGCGGGACGATCTCCTTCGCGAGGTTGAGCGTGCCGTAGCGCGCCACGGTAAACGTCTGGTTCGCGAAGGCGAGCTCCCCGAGCTTGTCGGTGCACCAGCGGATGTGATCGACCGCCGTGATCGGCCGGCCGCATTTCTCGCAGAACATGAGCTCCTTGTCGTGCGTGTCGATGAAGTCGGCGGGGTCGGTGGTCGATTTGTCGAAGTTCTTGTCGAGGATGATCCCCTTCTTCGTGATGCAATAGACGAAGCAGTTGCTGCACATGATGCAGCTCCCCCAGTTGCGCTCGATGCGGCGGACCATCCGCTTTTTCTCCGCGCGGTACTCGTCGATGATCGTGATCGCCCCGGCCGGGCACACCTGCCCGCACGCGCCGCAGCCGACGCAGTCTTCGGGCACGTAGGTCGGCACCCCGCGGAAGTGCTCGGGCACCGTCGCCGGCACCTTCGGGAACTTCGAGGTGTACGGTCCCCTGATCAGGGCCTCGATCGCGTATTTGAGCTCTCTCAATTTCGGCTTACGCATGACGTATCAGCTCCCGTTGCCGGTCCCCCGCCCTCACGACTTGTCCTCCGCCCCTTCGCGGTCGTCCGCGTATTTGTCCATGACGCTTCCTTCCCAGAGGGGGATCCCGGAGCGGTGGGCGGCACGCGCGATCGCGTGGGCGGCTGTCGGCGACGTAATGAGAATAAACCACATGCACAGCAGCGCCTTGATCCCGATCGCGCTGAAGCCCGTGAAGAAGAAGACGCTGATGAGAATGAGCGAGGTGCCGAGGGTGGCGCACTTCGTCGAGGCCTGGAGGCGGTTGTACACGTCGGGGAGCCTGATGAGCCCGATGCATCCGAACAGATCGAACGCGACCCCGACGCCGAGGAGGATGTATCCGATCGTCTCACTCATCGAAGCCCCTCCCCTCGAGGTACTTGGCCAGCGCGAGGGATCCTATGAAATTGAGAAGCGCCCATGAGATCCCGATGTTCATGTAGAGATCCTTCTTCGTCATGATCGAATACAGCGCGCAGAAGCCGACCATGATGATCCCCATGATGTCGATCGGGACAATCCGGTCGGGCGCGGTCGGCCCCTTGCCCACCCGGTAGAGGCACATGAACATGCAGAGGATGAGCAATCCGATGAATATGTTCACTCGAATATCCTTTCAAGATACTTCTCGAAGCTGCCCACGATGATCTCGGTGTCCTTCTGAATGTCGGGGGAGACAACGTTGATCCAGTGAATGTAGATATGGTCGTCGATCATGTCGACGCTCATCGTGCCGGGGGTCAGGGTGATCGAGTTGGCGAGGAACGTGCGCGCCATGTTCGTCTTCAGCTTGGTGCGGACCTTGACGATGCCCGGCTTGATCGGCAGGTAGATGTTGAGCACGCGGTAGGCGACGTCGAAGTTGGCCTTCAGCATGGCCCACAGGAACACCCACATGTAGCAGAAGAGCCAGAAGAGCCTGCGCGGGTAGAACACCTTGACCGCCTCGTACGGGAATATGTCGCCGAGGAGAACCTCGGCCATGAACGAGATAACGGCGCCCGCGATCAGCTCCTGAAGCGTGAACGACCACGTGAGCAAGATCCAGAGCACGTAGAGAATGAAGAAATGTATGATTCGCGTCATGCCATCACCCGCCGAGGAGGTACCCCATGTATGAGACCTTGTCGAGCAACGAATCGCGCGCCGCCTGGAGCACGCTCTGATCGAGGAACGGATAGAGAACGCCGAGCGCCACGCAGAGAATCGCGAGCACGACGAGCGGCAGCGTCATGGAGAACGGGGACTCCTTGATTGCCGCGAATCGAGCGGGGAGCTGTCCGAAGAGAACGAACCGCTGGAGCTTGATGAACGAGAGAAGCGTCATGAAGGCGACGAACACCGCGATCGCCGCGTAGACGTAGTAGCCCGCCTTGACGAACGCAATGACGATGATGAGCTTGCTCCAGAAGCCGTTGAACGGCGGCACCCCGGAGATCGACAGCGACGCGATCGAGCACGCCGCGCCCGTCACCGGCATCTTCCGGATGAGACCGCCCATCTCGTAGCGGTTTCGCGTCCCCGTCCGGTACTCGAAGGAGCCCGAACAGAGAAAGAGGAGCGACTTGAACACGGCGTGGTTGACCAGGTGGTAGAGCCCGCCGAAGAGCCCGAGCGCCGCAATGAGCGGCGACACGTTCGGGTTGAGCCCGAGGCCGAGCCCGATCGTCACGTACCCCATCTGGCTGATCGAGTGGTACGCGAGCATCCGCTTGAAGTCGGACTGCCCGACGGCGAGGAAGACCCCCACCACCATCGACAGGGCTCCGATGAACATGAGCGTGCTCGACACCATCGCGTTCGGCCCGACGACGCTGAACATGAAGCGCGCGATGGCGTAGACGCCCGTCGCCTTGATGACGACGCCCGAGAGCATCGCCGAGATCGGCGCCGGGGCGCTCGGGTGCGCGTCGGGGAGCCACGCGTGGAAGGGAACCATCGACGCCTTCAGCCCGAACCCCATGATGAAAATGGCGATGACAAAAGCCACGGCGCGGTTGATCCCGACCACCTCGAGCTGCCGCGCGAGGTCCGGCATGTTGAGAGTGCCGGTCATCGAGTAGAGGAACGCGATTCCGAAGAGGATCGCCGTGCTCGCCACCTCGCCGAGGATGAGATACTTGAAGGACGCCTCGAGCTCCTCGTGCTCGCAGCCGAACCCGACGAGGGCGTACGCGGCGATCGAGGCGATTTCGAGGAACACGAACAGGTTAAAGAGGTCGCCCGTGATGACGACCCCGTTCATCCCGGCGAGCATGAGGAGGAAGAGCGAGTAGTACTTCGGCTTCGCCGTATAGTTGGTCATGTACTTGAACGAGTAGACGATCGAAAGCAGCGCGATCACGTTGATGATGACGAGCATGAGCGTGCTCATCCCGTCGGAGACCAGCAGAATGCCCCACGGCGGCGGGAAGCCCCCGACCTTGTACGCGAACGGGGCCTCGAAGACGAGCAGCACCGCCATGACGGAGAGCGCCGCCGCCACCAAGAAGGCGATGTAGTCCGCCGCCTTCTTGTTGACCTTGGTCACGAGCAGGTTCAGGAACGACGCCGCGAGCGGCAGCGCGCTGAAGAGCGGATAATACGTCTGGACAAACACCGCGCCTCGATCCTCTCTATCCTTTGAGCCTGTTGATCTCGCTCATGTCGAACGTCTTGTACTTCTCATACAGCCGCAGGCACAGCGCCGTCATCATCGCGAGCACCCCGAGCCCGATCACGATCGAAGTGAGCACGAGCGCCTGCGGGAGCGGGTCGACGGCGGTGCGGTTGAACTCGGCCCGATCCATGTTCTTGAAGAGGATCGGCGCCACCCCGCCCGTCCGGTACCCGATGAGGATGATGAACAGGTTGATCGCGTAATCGGTGATCGTGAGCCCGATGATCTTCTTGATAATGTTCTTCTTGGCAATGAGGCAGTACACGCCCATCACGAAGAGCACGAGAGTGAGAAAATAGAGAATCATCGCGTGTAGCTCCCTTCCTTATTCCTCATCTTGCTCGTCCTTTTCCTCGACGAGCGTCGAGACGAATCGGCCGAATATCGCGAGCGCCAAAAAGATCGCGAAGATCGACGTGGTCACCTTGAGCCCGATGATGATGTTGTACAGCGGGATGAACCCGGCGCTCACGAGATGAAACGGCGTCCCGTGCGGCACGAAATTGAGGAAGAAATACCCGAAGGCGAACCCGACGAGCGGGATCGTGACGAAGAGCAGCGCGCAGGTATTGTCGATGATCGACGCCGCCATGTCGCTCATCTTTCGCAGCACCAGATCCTTCCCGAAGGCGAGCGTCAGGATGACGTAGCCGCA
>JBGPBA010000146.1:0-4439 GCA_041481005.1 Candidatus Krumholzibacteriia bacterium
ATCGTTTTCCCGCGGACCGTTTCGGGGGTGAACTCCGAAGGGGAATTGCACAGATCGAAGCCGGGCACGGGACACGCCTTGCGCTCTCCGGCGAGGAGCTTGAGTCCCCGCTCGCCCGGGCGGACGATGCGCGTCGCCGTCGCGACGTCGCCGATCGGGATGATCCGCTCCGCGCCGCTCTCGAGGGCCGCGATGATCGTGCTCGAGGCCCGCAGCACGTCGATGACGACGACCACGGCGCCCGGGAGCGCGTCCCTCTCGGCCTGCTCGAGCGTGGCGTAAAACCGCACCTTCATTGCGTGTTCACTTCAGCGCCGGCCGATCTGGTTTTCGAGAACCGGGGAAGATCAGAAGTCGCTCGGCGTAGCGGCCTTCTCCGCGCCTTCGAACGTCTCCCAGGTCTTGTCGCTCGTCGCCTGGATTCCCTTGAGTCTGAGGCTGAACTCATGGGGATTGGAGCTGTTCTTGAGCGCTTCCTCCATCGTGATCCCGCCCTCGGTTAAGAGCTTCATGAGCGACTGGTCGAAGCTCTGCATGCCGTGGGAAGAGACCCCCTCGCGTATCGCCTGCGTGATGAGCGGGGTCTTTTCAGGATCAATAATATACTCCCGGATCGTGGACGTGACAATCATAACTTCCACGGCCGGGGTGCGGCCCTTTCCCTCTTTGAACGGGATGAGCCGCTGCGCGATGACGGATTGGAGCGTCGCCGCGAGGAGGTAGCGGATCTCCTGGTGCTGGTGGGGCGGGAAAAACGAAATGACGCGGTTGATCGTCTGCATCGCGTCGGTGGTGTGGAGGGTCGAGAAAACGAGGTGGCCCGTGTCGGCGGCCATCAGCGCGATCTCCATCGTGAGGGCGTCGCGTATCTCGCCGACGAGGATCACGTCGGGATCCTGGCGCAGGATGTGGCGCAGCGCCTCGTGGAAGGACGAGGTGTCGCTCCCGATCTCGCGCTGGTTGATGATGCTCTTCTCGTCGTGGTGGAGAAACTCGATCGGGTCCTCGACGGTGATGATGTTCTTGTTCACCGTCTTGTTGATCTCGCTTACCATCGCGGCGAGGGTCGTCGATTTGCCGCTGCCGACCGTTCCGGTGACGAAGATGAGACCGCGCTTGCGCAGCGCCAAATCCTTGAGAACCGCGGGAAGCTTGAGCTCGTCGATGCTCTTGATGTTGACCGGAACGTGCCTGAAAACCATCGCGATCGACCCGCGCTGCACGTAGAAGTTCGCGCGGAACCGCGCGAGGCCCGCCACGCCGAACGCGAAGTCGACCTCGCGCGATTTGGTGAATCGCTCTTTCTGCGACGGGGTCAGTATCTGGCTCGCCACTTCCTCGAGATCCTTCGGCGAGGGCCGCTCGGCTGAGAGGTGCTTGAGCTGTCCGTCGACCCGCACGACCGGCGGAAGCCCGGCCTTCAGATGGAGATCGGAAGCTCCCTGATTGATCATTTCCTCCAGCGTTTTCTTGATGTTCATGCGGCCAACCTTTCTCAAAAGGCGACAACGGCCCGGGGCGAAAAAGCGCCCGCGTCGTACTTTATTTCATATCAAATAGTTATGCCACAGGCGACCCACCCGGACGCCATGGCTGCCACGTCGTGGTATTCTGCAAGGATCAGGCCGGTTTCGTGGGAAAATGGTGAAGACGCGTTCGAAGCGCGGGCGCGGGCCCGGGGAGCCTGCCTCGAAAGACTCAGGCCCGCTCGATGTATTTGCCCGTTCTCGTGTCGACCTTGAGAACGTCCCCGATCTCGATGAACAGAGGGACGTTGATCACGGTGCCGGTCTCGAGGGTGGCGTTCTTCGACCCGCCCTGGGCCGTGTCGCCCCTGATTCCCGGCTCCGTATTCTTCACGCGCAGCTCGACGAAGAGCGGGACCTCGACCGTAATCGGCGTGTCTCCGTCCTTGAGAAGCGTCACGTTCATGTTCTCGACGAGATAGGGAAGCACGTTCTCGACGACCGCTTTCGAGACGGGAATCTGCTCGTACGTCTCGCGGTCCATGAAGTAGTAGAGATCTCCGGTGCCGTAGAGGTACTGGAACGGTCTGCGGTCGACGCGTACCTCCTCGACCTTGTCGCCCGCCATGAACGTCTTGTCAGTGACGTAGCCGTCGGGGATCTGCTTGAGCCTCGTCCTGACGATGGGACGCCGCTGCTGAACCTTGACGTGCTGAAACTCAACGATCGTCCAGAGCTTGCCGTCGAGCTTGATGATCATCCCGCTCCTGAAATCGCTTGTATCCGCCACGGTTGTCCTTCCTTGGTATGTACCGCGCCGCTCCGCGCTATTTCTTCTTCAAGCGCTCGACCCATTGACGGAAGTGGTCCAGGTCGCCGGCCGGCGCCCCCGGCGCCTCCAGGGCCTCCTCGGCGCCCCGGGCGCCCTCGGCCGGGACCGCCGCCTCGGGGGGTGCCTCTCCCTGGCACGCCGCGATCGTTTCCTCGGGAACCGAGCTCCCCTCATCGGTCTTCGCCTCGGGGCCGTCGGCGGCCTCCGGCGCTTCCTCGCTCCTGTCCTCCGCCCTCCGGGCCGGCCCCGTTCCCCCCGGACCCGCCGTGCTCGCCGCGACGTCGCTCGTGATATCGTCGACCGATATCGTGAGCACCCGCTCCTCGAACACCTTGCCTCGCTCCGCGTCGGAAACGTTCATGATCGACTGGAGCTTGTCGACCATCTCTTTCGCTTCCCTGTTCTCCGGCTCCCGCTCGAGCACCTCGCCGTAAATCCTGAGCGCCTTGGTGTAGTAGCCCTGCGCCGCATAGATGCCGGCGAGCGTCATCGTCGCGAGCTCCCGCGGCCGTTCGTCCCGAGTGGCACCGCGGTCGGCTAAATCGATCTCCTTGGCGGGGAGCGCCTCCTCCATGGCCTTCAGGGCCTTCGCGACCTCGTCGTTCGTCGGATCGATCGCGAGGATCTTTCTGAAGTACTCGGCCGCCTGCGTCTTTCTGTCTTCCGCCAGTAGAATGTCCCCCATGAATTTCAGCGCCACCATGTTCTCGGCGTCGAGACCGAGGACGCGCATGAACTCGGATTTGGCGCGCTCCGTCGCTCCTTTGTCGTAGTAGCACTTCCCGAGGATCACGTGGGCGCTCGCGTAGTCGGGGAACTTCTCGATGCCGCGCTCGAGGATCTCGATCGCCGCGTCGACGTCGCCGTTCTTCCGGTACGCGTCGGCGAGCGGCGCGAAGAGGCGCGAGTCATGGGAGCGCTTATAGCGCTCGATGAGATTCTGGAGCTCTTCGCTCATTCCCCCCGGCATGACCTTCCCTCCGATCGCAGGCAGCCCTCAAGCGAGCAGACTATCAAAGCACCGAGAGAAATGTCAAGAGAATGCCCCCCCGCGGCTCTAATCCGGGAAGGCGGAAGATGAACGTACGCGAATGAAGGCTACGGCATGGACCGTCTCGCGCGATCCAGCCGCTCCTCGTAGAGCATGGTCTTGAGGGCGGCGACCTGTCGCTCGAGGTCCGCGAGGCGGCGCTTGAGCAGCACGTTCTCCTGCGTCAGGGAATCCTCGTGGGAAACGGGCACGAGATGGAAGGGGGTCGACCGCATGACGTCGCTCGCCGTCTCGCTCCGGAAGAGATTGTCGGAGACCATGCGCGGCCCCGAGCCCATTCCCCTCGCCGCGACGTCGGCGACCGCGCCGGCACGTCCGTACGCGGGCGCGGCGACGCCGGCCCCGGTCTCCCGAACCGCGACCGACTTCACCGAGGGCACGCGCTCGTGTCCGCGCTCGAGATCGAAGAGGACGAATGAACCGACGGCAATCACGGCAGCCGCCGCTCCGACGGCGAACCGCCCCGCCCACCACCGCTCACCGAATCTCGTCCCCTCCTGCCGCCGAATCATCCTCGCCTTCTCCTGCAGGATCCGGCGCTTGACGTTCCATTCGAATCCCTCGGACGGCGCGATCTCGGGGAGCCCCTTGAGGAGGCCGAGGCTCGCATCGGACTCGCGCACGAACGCGGCGCAGTCCGGGCACCCCGCGAGATGCCTCTCGAGCTTCATCCGCCGAATCTCGTCGAGCGTTTCATCGCGTCCGGCGAAGTAGAGCTCCCGCGCCTTCCGACAGCTCATGCTCCATTTCATGTTCAATTCCCCTTCAGGTTGTAATCCTTCGCGATGACCGGGGCGACGAGGCGTTTGAAATGCGCCCTCGCGCGGTTGATGCGCGAACGCACCGTCCCCAACCTCAGCCCGGTCACCGCGGCGATCTCCTCGTAGCTCAGCTCGTCGATCTCCCTGAGCACGAACGCCGGCCGGTACTTCGCCGGAATCCGGTCGATCGCCTGCTGAATCAGCTCCTTGAGATTACCTCGTTCCATATCGTAGTCGGGCCTCTGCGAATCGTCCCTCAGCTCGAGCCACTTGCCGTCGTCCTCTGCGTCCTGATCCCCCGCCCACAGGCTCACCATCGCGGGTCGGCG
>JBGPBA010000147.1:0-4431 GCA_041481005.1 Candidatus Krumholzibacteriia bacterium
GGCCCGAGTAGTCCACGCGCTTGCCCAAGAGATTTTGGCGAAAACGCCCCTGCTTGCCCTTGAGCGTGTCGCTCAGGGACTTCAGTGGCCGGTTGTTCGTCCCCTTGAGCACGCGGCCCCTTCGGCCGTTGTCGAAGAGCGCGTCCACGGCCTCCTGGAGCATGCGCTTCTCGTTCCTGAGGATGACCTCGGGCGCGCGGATCTCTATGAGCTTCTTGAGCCGGTTGTTCCGGTTGATGACGCGGCGGTAGAGATCGTTCAGGTCGCTCGTCGCGAAGCGCCCGCCCTCGAGCGGGACGAGCGGCCGAAGGTCGGGCGGAAGCACGGGGATGACCTCGAGGATCATCCATTCGGGCTTGTTCTGGCTCTGGCGGAACGCCTCGACGACCTTGAGCCGCTTGAGAACGTCTTTCTTGCGCTGGACCGAGGTCTCCACCTTCGACTGCGCGCGCAGGTTGATCGAGAGCTCCTCGACGTTGGCGAGCTTGAGGAGGTCGCGGATCGCCTCGCCGCCCATCTTCGCGACGAACTCCTTCCCCTGGTCGATGAGGTCGTTGTACGTCTCGTCGTCGATGAGCTCCTTGAACTTGAGGTCGGAGTCGCCCGCGTCGATGACGACGTGCGACTCGTAATAAAGGATGCGCTCGAGGTTCCGGACGGTCATGTCGAGCATGTAGCCGATCCGGCTCGGAACGCCCTTGAGGAACCAGATGTGCGCGACGGGAACGGCGAGCTCGATGTGCCCCATCCGCTCGCGCCGCACGCGCGAGTGCGTCACCTCGACCCCGCATCGGTCGCAGATCACGCCGCGGTAGCGAATGCGCTTGTACTTCCCGCAGGTGCACTCCCAGTCCTTGACCGGCCCGAAGATGCGCTCGCAAAAGAGCCCGTCCTTCTCCGGCTTGAAGGACCGGTAGTTGATCGTCTCGGGCTTTGTGACCTCACCGAAGCTCCACTGGCGGATGATCTCGGGAGAGGCGAGCTGAATGCGCATCGCCTTGATATCGGTGGGCTTGTTTCGATCCTTTTCGAAGAGGGTGGTATACAAAGGTTACCTCCAGCTGATACCGTTCCCCGCGTTCGACCGATGCACCGGGTAATCTATATGCCGACGGCCCCTGTGGCCGGTACCTTCGTCACGCGGCGCTCGCCCGGCGAGGGCGGCGCCGTTTCGAGCCGCTACTCCCGCTCGACCTTGTCGAGCTGCACGTCGAGGCAGAGGCTCTGGAGCTCCTTGATGAGCACGTTGAACGACTCGGGGAGCCCCGGCTCGGGGGCGTTCTCCCCCTTCACGATCGCTTCGTAAATCTTGCTCCGGCCCGCCACGTCGTCCGACTTGACGGTGAGGAGCTCCTGAAGCGTGAAGGCGGCGCCGTACGCCTCGAGCGCCCACACTTCCATTTCGCCGAACCGCTGCCCGCCGAACTGCGCCTTGCCGCCGAGCGGCTGCTGCGAGACGAGCGAGTACGGTCCGATCGAGCGGGCGTGGATCTTGTCGTCGACGAGGTGCGAGAGCTTCATCATGTAAATGTATCCCACAGTGACCACTTCGTCGAACGGATCGCCCGTCATCCCGTCGTAGAGGGTGATCTTGCCGCTCTGGGGAAGCCCCGCCTTCTCGAGGAGCTTCTTGATCTCGTCGATCGTCGCCCCGTTGAACACCGGCGTCGAGGCGCGGAAGCCGAGCGCGTAGGCGGCCCAGCCGAGGTGCGTCTCGAGGATCTGCCCGACGTTCATACGGCTCGGCACGCCGAGCGGATTGAGGATGACCTGGACCGGGGTCCCGTCCGGGAGGTGCGGCATGTCCTCCTCGGGCACGATGCGCGAGACGACCCCCTTGTTCCCGTGGCGCCCCGCCATCTTGTCGCCGACGGAGACCTTGCGCTTGCGCGCCACGTAGGTCTTCACGAGCTTGCTCACGCCCGGCGGGAGCTCGTCCCCCCGCATGACGCGCTCGCTCTCCTTCTCGAAGCGGCTCTCGATCTTTTCGATCGCCCGGGCGGCCGACTCCATGAGCGACTGGATCCTGCGATCGACCTTCGGGTCCTGCACGACGGGGAGACCCCAGTGCAAGTGGTCGACGTCGATGCTCTTGAGGAGCTTCTCGGTGATCTTTCGGCCGGCCCGCGCGAGCAGCTCGCCCGTTTCGGCGTGGATCAGCTTCTCGGAGGTCTGGCCGATCATGAGCCGCTCGAGCCGTTCGCGCCGCTTTTCCTTGACGTGCAGAATCTCGAGCTCCTTCTGCTGCTGGAGCTCGACGAGCTTCTTCTTTTCGTGTCCGCGCGCCCGGTCGTCGCGCTCTTTCCGGGAGAATATCTTGATGTCGACGACGATCCCGTCCATGCCCGGCGGCGCCTTCAGCGACGCGTCGCGCACGTCTCCGGCCTTTTCGCCGAAGATCGCCTTGAGGAGCCGCTCCTCGGGGGTGAGCTCGGTCTCGCCCTTCGGCGTCACCTTGCCGACGAGGATGTCCCCCGCCTTCACGTGCGCGCCGACCCGCACAATCCCGTCCTCGTCGAGGTTCGCGAGCATCTCCTCGCTCACGTTCGGGATCTCGCGCGTGATCTCTTCCATGCCCGCCTTCGTGTCGCGGACCTGCGTCTCGAACTCCTCGATGTGGACCGAGGTGTACGTGTCCTCCTTGACGAGCTTCTCGCTGATGATGATCGCGTCCTCGAAGTTGTACCCGCGCCACGGCATGAAGGCGACGAGCACGTTGCGGCCGAGCGCGAGCTCGCCCTGCTTCGTGGCGGAGCTGTCCGCGATCACGTCCCCTTTCTTCACCTTCTGCCCGACCTCGACGATCGGCTTCTGGCTCACGCACGTGTCCTGGTTCGACCGCTGGAATTTGATGAGCTTGTACTCGTCCACGCCGCCGAACCCCGTGAAGTCCTCGAGATCCTCCTCTTCCTTCTTCGCGCCGTAGCTGATGAGAATCTGCGTGGCCGTGACCCCCTCGATGCGCCCGCCCCGCCTCGCGACGCAGCAGACGCCCGAATCGTAGGCGATCTTCGTCTCGAGACCGGTTCCGACGAGCGGCGCCTCGGCGACAATGAGCGGCACCGCCTGCCGCTGCATGTTGCAGCCCATCAAGGCGCGGTTCGCGTCGTCGTGCTCGAGGAACGGGATGAGGGCGGCGGCCGCGCTCACGAGCTGGTTGGGGGAGACGTCCATGTAGACGATCTCTTTCGGGTCGACCAGCACGAAATCGCCCCGGAACCGGGCCATGACGACCGGCTCGGTGAAGCGCCGGCTCTTGTCGAGCTTCGCGTTGGCATGGGCGATGATCACGACGTCCTCCTGGTCGGCCGAGAGCATGTCGGTCTCGTCGGTGACCTGGCCGTTCTTCACCCTGCGGTACGGCGTCTCGAGGAAGCCGAACTGGTTCACCCGCGCGTAGGTCGCGAGCGAGGTGATGAGTCCGATGTTCGGGCCTTCAGGGGTCTCGATCGGGCACATGCGCCCGTAATGCGTGTAGTGTACGTCGCGGACCTCGAACCCGGCCCGTTCGCGGGTGAGGCCGCCCGGCCCGAGGGCCGAGAGGCGCCGCTTGTGGGTGAGCTCGGCGAGCGGGTTCGTCTGGTCCATGAACTGGGAGAGCTGGCTCGACCCGAAGAACGACTGGACGACGGCGCTGATCGTGCGCGCGTTGACGAGGTCGTACGGGGTCGGGCTCTCCGATTCCTGTATCGTCATCCGCTCGCGGATGATGCGCGCCATCCGCGCGAGCCCCACGGAAAACTGATTGGCCAAAAGCTCGCCGACCGACCGCACGCGGCGGTTGCCGAGATGGTCGATGTCGTCGACGGTGCCGTCGGTCTCCTTGAGGTGGATGAGATTGGCGACGACCGCCACGAAATCCTTCTCCGTGAGCGTCGTCGTATCGATCGGAACGTCGATCCCCAGGCGCCGGTTCATCTTGTGGCGGCCGACCTTCTCGAGGTTGTACCGCTTCGGATTGAAAAAGAGCCGGTCCAAGAGCGCCTTCGCCGTCTCGGCGTTCGGGGGATCCCCCGGGCGCATGAGGTTGTAAAGGCGCTTGAGCGCCTCCTCCTGGGTCGAGGTCGGATCCTTGTCGATCGTCTTGAGGATCACGTCCTCCTCGAGGCTGCCCTCGTGCTCGACGAGCATGAGCTTCGAGATCTTCGTCCCCTTGATCTTCTCGAGCACCGACTCGGTCACGGCCTTGCCCGCCTCGAGGAGCACCTCGCCGGTCTCCCGGCTCACGACGTCCTCCGCGACGACGCGGCCGACGAGCGCCGAGTCTTTCTTGTGCGCCCGCGCGGATAGGTCCCAGACCTCGGTCGGATGGAACAGCTTGATAATGGCGCTATTGGGCGCGAATCCCATCGCCTTGAGCAGCACGGTCACCGGGATCTTGCGCCGGCGGTCGATGTAGACGTACATGATGTCGTTCACGTCGATCGTGAA
>JBGPBA010000148.1:0-4414 GCA_041481005.1 Candidatus Krumholzibacteriia bacterium
CCCCGCTCCCCCGGGCTCGACATGCCGCCCGAGGCATCTTTCAATCAAATCCACGCAGCGTACGGCCGCCCCGCAGCCGCTTCGAACGAACCTCGATGCCGTCTCGCCTTTGCGGCCGAGGAGCGCGCGGTCGGCGAGGAGCGAGGAAACCGCGGTCGAGAAGTCGCCGTCGGAGCGCACGACCGCGCCCGAGCCGATGTCGACGAGCTTGCGCGCCTCGAGGGAGTTGTCGATGCGGGGTCCGAAGAAAACCGGCAGCCCGAGGACCGCGGGCTCCATGACGTTGTGCACTCCGGTCGTGAAGCCTCCGCCGACGTAGGCGATCGCGCCCGATCGGTAGAGCTCGGCGAGGTAGCCGATTCCATCGGCGACGACGACCGGCTCGGACACCGCCGCGTCGTCTGGGAGGCTCGAGAGGAGCCTGGATCCGAGATTTTCCCGCCCCAGCGCCTCGCGTATTTCGGCGAGTCGCGCCACGGTGGGCTCGTGAGGGACCAGGATCAACCCCGCGGGGGGGTGCGCCCGGCGAAGCGCGGCGAACCCGGGAATGACGACCGCCTCGTCCTTCGGCCACGTGCTTCCCGCGACGATCCAGGATCGCCGCGCGGCGGCGATCGCGGGTGCGATCTTCACGGAGGAGGCGTCGATTCTCTCGCAGACCCGGTCGAACCGCGTGTCACCGGCCGCGACGATCTCGACTCCGCGCCGCAGATCCTTCGTGAAACGGGCCGCGTCTTCCTCCGATATCGCGGCGATGGCGGTGAATTTCGAGTAGAGGCTCGCGTAGAATCCCCGCGCCGGCCACGACAACCTCCGCGAGTCCGGTGAAAGCGTTCCGGAAACGAGAACGAGCGGGACGTCGCGGCGCGCCGACTCGACGACCAGATTCGGCCAGAGGTCGTACTTGACGAAGACGACCATGTCGGGCCGGAGCGTATCAACGCAGAACCGCGCGTTGGCGGGCGTGTCGAGAGGCAGATAGTCGAGGAACCTGATCGCGGCGATCCTCTTCGACCGGTCGAATCGCTCGAAGTAGTTCATGCCCGACGGCGAGTAGAAGGTGAGGGCGATCTCCAGAGAGGGACCGAGCCTGGAGGCCAGCTGGCTCATGACCGGTTTCGCCTGCTCGAACTCGCCGACCGACGAGACGTGGAACCAGACGACGGGGCCTTTCCTCTCGAGGAGCCCGCTCTTCTGCCTCCAGCGCGCCTTGAATCCCTCGCGCCCTTTCAGTCCCTCGGCGATCTTGCCGTTGAAAGGCGCGGCGATTCGGGCGGCGAGCCCGGCGACGGGGAGAAGGCAGTTGTACAGGAGAAGCCCGAGGTTCATGGGCGAGCCGCCCTCTTCGCGAGCACCTCGGAGAGCGCTTCATACGCCGAGGCCGGCGTGATCGACGTGAGACACTCCTTCGTGCCGTACGGACACGGGCGCGCGCCGTTTCGCGAGCACGGCCTGCACCCGAGAGAGGTCTCGAGCACCCGACTCGCCTCGAGCCTCGGGAAGTAGCCGAACTCCTTCACCGTCGGGCCGAAGAACGCGACGACCGGCGTGCCGACCGCCTCGGCGAGGTGGAGCGGCGCCGAATCATTCGTCACGAGAGCCGCCGAGCGCGCGAGGACGGCGGCGGACTCCATGATCGAAAGCTCCCCCGTCAGATCGAGCACCGCCGGCCCGGCCGTTCGCGCGAGATCGGCGTTGAGCGCCGCATCCTCCGCCCCTCCGATGAGCACCGGCCGAAGCCCGCGCGCCGAGACGAGAGAGATGAGCTCCGAGAAATACTCCTTGGGCCACGTCTTCGTCTCCCAGTGCGCTCCGGGAGCGAAGGCGACGATCTTCTCGCCCGCATGCACCGAGCGAGCGAGCTCGGTCTCGGCCCTCCCGGCCGCCTCCGGGCGAATGTGGAGCCTGTCCGGCTTTTCGCTCGCATCGAGCCCCATGCTTCGAATGATATCGAGATACTTCTCGACCTGCGTCCTGATGCGCCGATAGAGATTGATCTTCCCCCCGATGAGAAGGAGCTTCTTCATCTCGTTCTTGTGAATCTGGAGCTTGCGGGGCGCCCTCAGTGAATGAAATAGGACGTTGCTCCGAAGCACGTTATGGGCGTCGATGATCGTGTCGTAGCTCTCGCGGGCGAGCTCGGATCGAAGCTCGAAAAGCCCCCGGAGGTCGCCCCGCCGCACCGTGATGAGTCGATCCAGTAAGGGGTTCCCCTCGAAAAGCTCCGCGTAGCGCTCCTTGCACAGCATGTGGATCTGTGCCTGGGGAAGCCCCTCGCGAAGCGATTTCAGCATGGGCATGATGAGAACGAGGTCCCCGAGGGAGCTCAATCGGATAACAAGAATTTTGCCCGAGGCTTTCTGCATTGAGAGATACTCCATCTTTTCAGGTCGAATATATAGGATGCCGTATTTCAAGTCTAGACAAAGAGGCGCCCAAGGCGGCCTCGCGCGGACGCTGTCCGCCGATCGCATCTTTAACTGATTCGACGGTATTGAATTGCACCTGCGCGGAAATATTCCCAGATGGGACAATTTTATCTTGAAAATTGATGCTAATTGTCTTAATATTAAGTCTAGTAAGCGATTGCTTGCTTTTTCCTGTTTTCGGCAAAGGAGGGGCAGCCTGAATGAATGCGAAAGATGAGATCGGTGCGCGGATCAAGCAGGTTCGCATATCGAAAGGCCTGACACTCAAGGACATTGAGGTCAAGGCGAAGGTTTCGGCGACTCACGTCTCGGAGATCGAGAGAGGGATGACCTCTCCGACGGTCGGGGCGCTCGCAAAGATCGCCGAGGCCATGGGCACCGACGTGGCCTATTTCGTCGAGAAGCAGAACGTTTCCAAGGTCTCCGTCATCAACAAGTCGAAGCGCAAGAGGATGCAATACAAGGATTGGGGCGCGACCTATTTCTCCCTCGCCAAGGACGTACCCAACCCGCGCATTTCCTTCCTCGAAGTGGAGCTCGAGCCCGGGATCAAACGCCCCGAGGAGACGAGCACGCACGACGGCGAGGAGTTCGCCATGGTCACGAAAGGTGTCATGGAGATCATCATCGGCGACGAGAAGTTCATTCTGAAGGAAGGCGACAGCATCCACTACAAGGCGACGAAGCCCCACGCGATGCGTAACATCGGCGACGCCAAATGCCGCGCGATATGGATTACGCTTCCGCCGTACAGTCTCTGAGCGCGCCGCATTCACGTGCCGCGGGAGGTAACGGACGACATGATATCCAAGGAAGAAATCGGTAAGAGGATCAAGAAGGTGCGCGAAGAGCAGCACTTCACCCTCAAGAACGTCGAAGCGAAGGCGGGGATCTCCGCCACGCATATCTCGGAGATCGAGCGCGGGAAGACCTCTCCGACGATCGGCGCACTCATCAGGATCGCCGACGCTCTCAACCGCGATCCCGCGTACTTCATCGAGGACGCCGAGTTGAATGACGTCTCGTTCGTCGCGCTCGAGGACCGCCCCTCGTGCAAGCTCGAGCGCTGCCCCGGGACGAAGGAGCTCCTGACAAAATCGATCCCGAGCGGAAAGATCAATGCCCAGCTCGTCACGCTCTCCCCGGCGCGCTCCGAAGAGATCGCGCTCCACGCGCACGAGGGGGACGAGGCGGCGCTCGTTCTTCAGGGCAAAGTGAGATTCAACGTGGCGAGCAAGGGCTACGACCTCTCGGAGGGAGACAGCATCTACTTCGTCGCGAGCCAGGACCACGGCTATGTGAACGGATCCCCGGCCGAGCAGGCCAAGATGATCTGGTTCGCGTCCGAGCGCAAGGTTGACTGAAGGGCGGGCCTCACCCTCTCGAAACGGATCGAGCACGGAAAGCCGCCGGTCGAAGCTGCCGGCGGCTTTCCCATGCCGGTTTTTCATTGACGCGAGGTTGCCGCCGCCCTATAGTCGGCGGCAAACCCAAAGGAGGGAAACAAGTTGCAAGAGGAAGCAAACGGCGGCGATCGCGGCACGTTTCTCTTTCACCATCTGATAACCATGTTTGCCACACTCGCGTACCAGCAGCTCGGCAAGCTCGTGAACCCCATCTCGGGGAAAATGGAACGAGATTTGCGTCAAGCCCGAGTTACGATTGATATGCTCGAGATGATCCGGGGGAAAACCTCGGGGAATCTCACGGGCGATGAGGAGAGGCTTCTCGACTCGATCCTTATGGAACTCCAGATGAATTACGTCGATGAATCGGTTCGCGGAGAGGACGAGTGCAGTGAGGAGCCGGATGAAGGAATGCGCGACGAGGCGCCGAAGGACGAGACGTCGTAACGCTCGCGCCGCGCCGCGAACGCGATTTCGTAGGGAGGGCTCGATATGAGAGGTATCGTACGCGCGCTGCTCGCTATCGCCGCGCTCGTTGCGATGACGGGCACCGCAGACGGTCAGGACGCATGGAAGGGG
>JBGPBA010000149.1:0-4408 GCA_041481005.1 Candidatus Krumholzibacteriia bacterium
CGCCGTCCCCCGAGATGAAGATGACGACGTTGGCCGGACGCGGGGTTTCGTGATAGAGGGTTACGCTGCCGAATGCGCCATAGGTGAAGCTTTCCTCGGCGGCCCGGGCGGTGCAGGCGGTCAGCAGGATCATCGAGGCGGCGCAGAGCGCGAGTGCCTTTACCATGTCGACGACTGTAACACGCCGTTCCACGATCATCAAGCCGGGTCGAGGCCTCGGACGGAGCCTCCGGGTCACGCGGAAAAGGCGGCGGGGCCTTGAACCACGTTCGCGCCGCGGCGCCCCCTGATTTTCATTCTTTTTCCGAACTCGTTCATGTATAATCGGTTCCATTCCGATCGGTTTTCAGGGCTCACCTGCGCGGGAGGAGTTCTCGGTGACCTCGAAATACGGCGAGGCCGGCGTCGACATCGACGCAGCAAACAGGGCCAAGAAAAAGATAGCGGAGCTCGCGAAAAAGACCTGGGGCAAGGAAGTTCTCTCGGAGATCGGAAACTTCGGGGGGCTTTTCGCCATGCCGCCGGGGCTCAGCGAGCCGGTGCTCGTCTCGAGCGTCGACGGCGTGGGGACGAAGCTCAAGGTCGCCTTCCTGGCCGGAAAGCACGACACCGTGGGCGAGGACCTGGTGAACCACTGCGTGAACGACATCCTCGTCCAGGGCGCGGAGCCGCTCTTCTTCCTCGATTACATAGCGAGCGGTGTCCTCGATCCGGCCGTCGTCGCCGACGTGGTGAGAGGGCTCGCGCGCGGCTGCACCGAAAACGGCTGCGCCCTGATCGGCGGAGAGACGGCCGAGATGCCCGGGTTCTATACCGCGGGAGAATACGACCTCGCCGGGTGCATCGTCGGGGTGGTCGAGCGCGCGAAGCTCATCGATGGGCGCGCGATCGCTCCGGGCGACTCGCTCTGGGCCTTTCCTTCGAGCGGCCTGCACACGAACGGATACTCGCTCGCGCGGAAGATCGTCTTCGAGGCCGAGCGGCTCGGCGTCAGCGACGCGCTCCCCGGCACCGGGATGACGGTGGCCGAAGCGCTTCTCGCGGTGCACCGGAGCTACCTGCCGGAGATCCGGGACGTGCGCGCGCGGCTCGAGGTCAAATGGCTCGCCCACATCACGGGGGGCGGACTCCTCGAGAACATTCCCCGGATTCTCCCCGAGGGCTGCGGCGTCGAGATCGACGTCTCCGCGTGGCAGGTGCCCCCGCTCTACCGATTCCTCCGCGAGCGCGGCGGAGTCGGCTGGCCCGAGATGTACCGGGTGTTCAACATGGGCATCGGAATGATCGTCGTCGTGTCGAGCCGCGACGACGCCGCGCTGCCGAAGGGGGATTTTCGCTGGAAACCGTTTCCCGTCGGCCTAGTCGTGGCCGGCGAGAGAAAGGTTCGTCTCGCCAACCTGCCGGGTGAATGATTCTCTCGACATCGACACGGGGAAGCGCGATGCTGCCGCGCCCCCGCCAACGCATTGAACGGAGGTCGGCCGAATGCCGGGTGAGATTCCGCGCGAAATCATGGATGCGATCCTCGAGACCCTTCCGGTCGAGATCACCATTCTCGACGAGAATGATCGAATCATCGGATGGAACAACGTGAGGGGCGGGCGAATATTCGAGCGCCCCGCCCGAGTCCTCGGGCAGGACGTTCGCGCGTGCCATTCCGAGAAGAGCCTCGGCGCCATCGACCGGATGCTCCGCGAGATGAGGGCCGGCGAGCGCGACGCCGCGCGGATGTGGTACGAAGAGAAGCCCGCCGAGGGGCGGGGGACGCGGACGATCCTCATCGACTACCTGGCGCTGCGCGACGCGCGCGGACGCTACCTCGGCTGTATCGAAGCGCTTCAGAACATCGAAGACCTGCGGGGTCTCACGGGTGAAAAACGGACCTTGGATTGAGATGGAGGTGCATGATGGAGAAAGAATATCCATTTGGAACGGGTATCGTGAGGTGGGTCTCGACGCAGTGGCTCGAGGAGCACCTCGGGGACGAGGATCTCATGATCCTCGACACCCAGCCGAACATTCATGACTACATCCTCGAGCACATCCCCGGCGCCGTGGCGCTGGAGGAGGGGCTGCTGCGGGAGCCGCTGAACGGCCTGCCGGGCAGGTGGGTGGCGCCGGAGGTGGCACAGATCGACTTCCGCCGGGCCGGGATCAAGGCCGATATGCCGACCGTGGTCTACACGGGAACGGGTGCCTTCAAGGGCTGGGGGGACGGCCTCGAGCAGACGATGCTCGCCTTCTCGCTCGCCCGCTTCGGCCACGACAACGTGTACGTCCTCGACGGCGGGCTCGACAAATGGAAGGCCGAGAGCCGGCCGCTCACGAAGCAGTTCCCGAAGACGAAGGAATCGAATTTCAAGGCGAAGCTCCGCCGCGACTACTTCCTTGAGTACGAGGAGTTCAAGGCGATGAAGGATCGTCCCGACGTCATCCTGCTCGATGCGCGCCCGCCGGCGTTTTACGAGGGGCAGGGCCCATGGATCAAGCCGGGTCACATCCCGGGCGCCATCAGTCTTCCCTGGGCGAGCCTCATGGACGACAAGAACAAGCGACTCCTCAAACCGGACCAGGAGATTCAAAAGATCCTTGCGGACCATGCGGTGACCCCCGACAAGACGATCATCTGCTCGTGCGGCACCGGGCGCGAGGCCACGAACGAGTTCCTCCTCTTCAAGTTCTACCTCGCGTATTCGAATGTAAAGCATCACGAGGGGGCGTTCACCGAATGGACCTCGTATCCTGAGAATCCGACCGTGACGGGGAAGAACCCTCGCTAGGGGGCTGCCATGCTCTTCGAGAGGATCGAATCGGCGGGGATCGCCCATTACTCGTACCTCGTCGGCGACGGTTCCGAGGCGGTCGTCATCGACCCGCGTCGGGACGGCGACGTGTACGTCGAGCGGGCGTTCGAGGCGGGGATGCGGATCGCGCATGTTCTCGAGACGCACCGCCACGAGGATTTCGTGACGGGCTCTTTGGAGCTCGCCTCCAAGACGGGCGCCGCGGTGTGGCACGCCGACGCTCAGTGGGACTGCCGGTACGGGCGCCCCGTGCGTGACGGGCAGACATGGAAGCTCGGCGCGCTCACGCTCGAAGCGATCCATTCGCCCGGCCACACGCCCGGGAGCATGAGCTTTCTTCTGCGGGACGCGGGCGGCGCCCCGTGGTTCCTTTTCACGGGGGACGTTCTCTTCGCCGGCGAGGTGGGCCGGGTCGACCTCCTCGGCATGGATCGCGCGCGAGAGATGGCGGGGCTCCTGTATGACACCATTCATGCGAAGTTTCTGCCGCTCGGCGACGGCGTGATCGTGTGCCCCGCCCATGGCGCGGGCTCCGTGTGCGGTACGGCGATCGCGGACCGCCCCTGGACGACCGTCGGCCTCGAGCGCTCGTCGAATCCGAGGCTCGCGCACGGCTCGAAAGAGGCTTTCATCGCGGACGTCGCGAAAGAGCTCGAGCGGCCGCCCTACTTCACCGTGATGGAGCGAATGAATCTCGCGGGCCCGCCCGTGCGCGGCGGCCCGGCGGTTCCGCCGCAGCTTGCGCCGACGGAGTTCGAGGCGCGATCGAATGACGCGGTGGTCCTCGACGCGCGAAGCGAGCTCGCCTACGCCTCGGTCCACGTTCCGGGGTCGCTCTTCATCTGGCCGGACGCGGTAGGCGCCTTTGCAGGCTGGTTTCTGCCGTACGACCGGCCGATTCTACTCGTCTGCGAGATGAAGGACGCGGACAGGACCGCTCGCGCGCTCTTCAGGCTCGGGTTCGACGCGATCGCGGGCATGCTTTCCGGGGGAATGCTCGCCTGGAGCATGGCGGGCAAACGGATCGCGTCGACGCGGACCGTGAGCGCGCACGAGCTGAAGGACATCCTGGCCGGCGGCGCCCGTGTCGCCTTTCTCGACGTTCGGGGAGCGGATGAGCTCGCGCGGGCGCGGCCGATGGCCGGGGCCCGGAATATCCATATCACGCTCCTCCCGGGTCGCCTCGATGATGTGCCTCGCGAGAGGCCGCTGTACATCATCTGCGGAAGCGGCATGCGTTCGATGATCGGGGCGAGCATCCTCGAGCGCCAGGGCGAACGCGACACGGCGGTCGTCAACGGAGGGTATGCCGCCTGGAAGGCGAGCGGACGGAGCGCGAGCTGACAGGGGAGAGAGGCTTACGATGGGCGACTTCGCGAGGCCCCGGGTCGTCGTCAGCAAGTGCATCGAGTTCGATCACTGCCGCTACAACGGCCTCATGGTCTCCTCGGACGTCGTGAGGGCGCTCAGGCCGCTCGTCGACTTCGTTCCGGTCTGCCCGGAGGTCGAGATCGGGCTCGGCGTGCCGATGGACCCGATCAGGGTCGTCTTTGCGCGAGCGGGCTGTGCGCTCGTCCAGCCCTCGACGGGCGCCGACGTGACCG
>JBGPBA010000150.1:0-4367 GCA_041481005.1 Candidatus Krumholzibacteriia bacterium
AGTCTGAGATCAATCTGGAGTAGCCGCCTCACGGCACCCACGCATAGCCGATCTTCGCGAAGAAGGTGCGGTCGGTCTGGGTCAGGCCGATCTGCTCTCCCCCCAGATACGAGTCCGAGTATCCGAGGAAGAGGACGGTCTGCGGATTGATCTTGTACGAGAATAGAAACTGGCTCGAGACATCCCTGCTTCGCGCATCCACGCTGAAAGTATAAAGGCTCGCGTTTCGCAGATAATCGACGTACTGAACGATCGCCCTGACAAAGGTGCGCGTGTCGAACTGGTACACGAGCTTGAGGCTGCTCGCGTTGGCCGTGTAGAGCCTTCCCTCCTCTATCGCGAGGCGCTCGAGGGTGTGTCCGAGAGCCAAACCGAGGTGGCGTCCGATCCTGTATTCGACCTCGGGATGTAGCCGATAGGACCTCCCCGCCCTCGTATTGTCGTAATCGATGCGATCCCCGCCCTCGGCCGAGAAGAAAAGATAGAGAGAGCCCGTCGGCCAGAAGTCGGCGTCGATTTCGGCTCGCCTCGCGAGGAACTCCCTGCCGTTGAAGCCTTCCTTCCCGTTGAACGCTTCGAAGTACACGCTCGATCGATGCGGTCCCTCGTAACCGAAATAAAGGGAAGGACCGAGCAGGAGAAGGTGCCCCTCAAGATCCTCGCTGAAATGGTACTCGGGGCTGAGCTGCAGAACGTTGTACCAGTGCTCCGCGTCCCTGTTCCACGTGCGCTTCACCCCGACCTCCGACTCGCGGTAGGCCGCCTGCGGGACGTACCCGAGGTCGGCGCGGAGCCCCGCGCCCAGCTGCTGATACTCCGCGTGCCAATCCCACGTCCTCGTATCGTGCGAGTACAGGAGATAGGCACCGCTCCCGGTGAAGCTCGAGGAGGGCTCGGCGAACTCTCTTGAGGTCGCCCCCGGGTAACGGGTCACCGACCCGAGCGCCTGGAAGCGAATGATCTCTTTCTGCGTCAAGCGAATGTTGCCGTCGACGCCGCCGATGCGGTTGTAGTAGCCATTCCCCTCGCGGTCGGTGATCATGACGCCGATGTTCGAGGAGGTCCATACGTCACGCCGGAAACGCAGCACCGAGCCCACGCTCTTCATGTCGAGGGACGTCTGCCGCGACTCCTGGCTTCCCGGGAAGATGAGATTCGTCACTCCATCCTGCACGACGTAGAGGCCGACGGCATTCGGCCCCTCCTTGCCGCTCACCTTGCCTCCCCAATCGGGGTCGGCGAAGGTCCGTGTGTGAAGAAGATTGAGCACCGTGCTGAAGAAGTCGGCGCCCTCGAGGAAAAAGGGCCGCTTTTCCTCATAATAGAGCGCGAATTGCTTGTTGATCCCGAGCTGCACGGCGTCGGCCTCGACCTGCGAGAAATCGGGATTGACCGCGGCGCTCAGCGTCATGCTCGGCGTGAAGCCCCAGCGGGCGGTGAGCCCGGGCTCGAGCTTCCGCGATCGGTCGACGAACCGGCCCGTCGTCTCGTTCTCGCGAGCCTGGGCAAGCACGCCCGAGAGCGTCGGGTCGACCTCGAGGCTTCGGCCCGGCTTGGCTCCGGCGAAGCCGACGAGCTTGTACGCCTGGCACATGTAGCAGTTGTTACTGCGATCGCGAGGAAAGACCCCGATGTGGTGCCTGACGTTTCTCGGATAGTCGCGGACGAGATCGATCCCCCACGTCTGCTCCCCCGCGCTTCGCTGAAAGCTGAGCGAGCTGAAAGGTACCGACATCTCAACGATAAATCCCTCGTCCGTGATCCTCCCCGCGGAGTCCCAGATCGCGTCCCACGCGCTCCCCATGTCGCCGTCGGAGGTCTCGATCATGTCCTCCTGGATGCCGAGAGGATTGCACATGTAGCCGTAGTCGCGGAGCCCGTCATTGAAGGTGTCGAAGAAGACGCCGACCCAGTCGTCGGAAAAGATCTGGTCGCGGTCGGTGAGATGGGCCTGGATAGCTGCGGGATTCGGATCGTATGCCTTGAAGGCGATGAAGATACGGTTCTCGTCGTACGCGAGGAGGACCTCGGTCTTGACGGGCGGCGGAACATTCTCGCCCGGGGTCACCTCGTAATCGAGAGTCACGACGAGCGCGTCCTTCCAGAGGGGCTCATCGAGGACGCCGTCGACGCGGATGTCGGAGTTGACCCTTGGGATTCTGTAGGTTTCCTTCGCCGCGTCCACGCGTTGGACGAGGGCGCAAAGCACAAGGAGAGCCGCGGCCCCGACACGCATGACCGTGCCGCGGTCTCGGGTCAAGGGCGCCGTCAACATTCTCCGTCTGAGGCCTATCGCACTGCGCAAGAAACACCGCCTCGCTTCTCGGCGAGATCCGGATTCGGGGTCCCCCGTCGCGAATGTGAAATATAATCGGGCGAAGCCCCGGCCGAAACGAAAAAAAGCCTGGCGGCGAGGCTCTCTCAGATCGGGGCACAGCGTCCCTTTTTCCCCCCGAATGGGGCCGAGCTGAAATAAAAAGCGCTCCGAAGGTTTCCGGAGCGCGCGATCGCTGGCGTTTTCCCGGTCGCATTACTTCAGGTTGTCGAAGAGGATCCTGAGCTGATCCTTCGTCAACGTGACCTTGTTGCCGGCGTCGTCCGTGATCGTGACGTTGTTGCCGTCGATCAAGGCCTCGGGGCAGCACTTGCTTCCGCTGCAGAGCGTGACTTTCTTCATTGTCGACCTCCTTCCTCTCGTTGTTAGATACATAGAAAATTACAGGAACCGGGGGGCCGTTTCAACAAGAAATTCATTGCCTGTGGAAACCGTCGCGAAAATGCTGTAAGCTCTTTGTCGGTCGTCAATTTCGCACTCATTGCGGATGGGGAGGGATCGATCGTGGCGGAACGAGTGTGCCCCTGGTGGGTCGGATACCTGCTCCTGTGCCCTTTGCGGCGCTTAGCCCACAGTCCTCGGAAGACCTTCGGCCCTTACGTCAAGCCCGGCATGACGGTTCTCGAGCTCGGCCCGGGGATGGGCTTTTTCACCCTCGACCTCGCGCGGCTCGTCGGGGCTCGCGGACACGTTATCGCCGTGGACATGCAGCAGCGCATGCTCAGCGCGATCGAGAAGCGTGCGGCGAAGGCGGGCCTTCTCCATCGGATTGAATTGCGGCTCGGCGGGGGAGACAATCGCTGGGCGCAGGGCCTCGAGGGCAAGGTCGATGTCGCGCTCGCGATCTATATGCTGCACGAGGTGCCCGACGTGCCGGGCTTCCTGGCAGCCATCCGCCGCACACTGGCGCCCGGAGGCACGCTCTTCATATCGGAACCGAAGGGGCACGTGTCGAAGCAGGGCTACGCTGACACCGTTGCCGAGGCGCGGCGGGCGGGATTCAGGGCGGTCGGCTATCCGAAGATGAGACGAAGCCGCTCGGTGCTTATGGCAAAGGAATAGATCGTAGGCGCCCCGCGCCGGGGCCAACACGCGGCCGTCGGCGCGCGCGGGTGGCGCCGATGGGACCCCCGCCCGCGCGCAGCGCAAGCGAGCACGGACGGGGCGCAATCGGCGACAGGCCCCGCGCCTCAGTACCCCATCGCGCAGCCGTCTTTGCGGCTCTCCGAGCCGCCGATGAGCACGTCGTTCGCGCGATCCCACCAGATTCCCTGGTAGCCGCCGAACCCTCCGACGTCCATGACGACGCGGTGGCCGCGCTCCATCAGCGCGCGGAGCACTTCCGGCGGTACACCTTCCTCGAAGGCGACCTGTCCCCCGTCCTTCATGACCTCGCCCGTCGGCTCCGAGGAACCCATATGGTTCCAGCGGGGAGCGTCCCCCGCCTCCTGGACGTTCATTCCGAAGTCGATGATGTTGCAGAGCACCTGGACGTGCCCCTGCGGCTGCATCGACCCGCCCATGACGCCGAAGGCGAAGACGGGCTTCCCCTCGCGCGTGACCATGGCGGGGATGATCGTGTGGAACGGGCGTTTGTGGGGCGCGAGCGCGTTCGGGTGCTTGGGGTCGAGATTGAAGAGAGCGCCCCGGTCCTGCAGACAGAAACCGAGGCCGTCCGGGACGGGGCCCGAGCCAAAGCCCGAGTAATTGCTCTGAATGAGCGACACGAAATTGCGGTCCTTGTCGGCGACGACAAGGTAGGTCGTCTCTCCCGTCCCGAGCTTGGCGTCGCTCGGCGGGATCTCGCGGAGCGCACGATCCATGCGGATGAGCGCCCGGCGCTTCGCCGCGTACTCCTTCGACACGAGCTCCGCCACCGGCACCTGGACGAAATCGGGATCGGCGTAATAGCGCGCCGCGTCGTCGAAGGCGAGCTTCTTCGCCTCGATCATGACGTGGAGGGCCTCCGTGCTGTTGTACCCGAGCTTCGCCAGGTCGTAGGCCTCGAGCACGTTGAGCATTTCGAGAGTGG
>JBGPBA010000151.1:0-4366 GCA_041481005.1 Candidatus Krumholzibacteriia bacterium
CAGCGCGCGCTCGAGGCGGTACGCGAGCTCGAGGGCGCCCTGCGCGTCGGCCTCGTCCTGCGCCGGATGGAGCCCGGCGAATCCCTCGAGCCGCGCGATCTCCTCGTTGATGAGGGGATTGTACTTCATCGTGCAGCTGCCGAGCGGATAGATCCCCTTGTCGACGTGATAGTTCTTCGAGGCGAGCTCGACGTAGTGGCGGACGATGTCCTGCTCCCCCATTTCGGGGAGCGCGGGCCGCGAGGCGCGCCGCTCGGGGAGCTCGAACTTCTCGACGGGGCAATCGTTCTCCGGGATGCGGTAGGCGCGCCTGCCTGCTTTTGATTTCTCGAATATCGTCCGGCTCACAGCGCCCCACCCCCCATCTTCGACACG
Source organism: Candidatus Krumholzibacteriia bacterium (assembly GCA_041481005.1). Lineage (GTDB taxonomy): Bacteria > Krumholzibacteriota > Krumholzibacteriia > Krumholzibacteriales > Krumholzibacteriaceae > SSS58A. The sequence goes on from JBGPBA010000151.1 coordinate 376, forward strand.
ACCGCGGTGAACCGCTCGAGATCGTTGCGTTTTCTCTTTTCGGTGACGGCGACGAGCACGGCGCGCCCCCCGAGCTCGGGGAAATCGGCGCCGAGCGGGATGCCGCCGAGAATGCCTTCGGCCTTTGCCGCCGCGAGGAATTCCTCCGCCGGACAGGGAAGCTCGACGACGAACTCCTGAAAGAAGCGCTCGCCGAACGGGAGCTTCGCCCGCTTCGTCGCGGCAAGCATGCGGTACAGAGCGCGGCTCTTCGCCGCGCTTTGCTCGGCGACCTCGCGGAAGCCCTCCTCGCCGAGCGCGGTGAGGTACACCGCCGCCGCGAGCGCGCAGAGTGCCTCATTCGAGCAGATATTGGACGTCGCCTTCTCACGCCGGATGTGCTGCTCACGCGTCTGGAGCGTCATGACGTACCCGCGCTTCCCGTCCACGTCGACCGTGCCGCTCACGAGACGCCCGGGCAGCTTACGCAGGAGCTCGCTCTTCGTCGCCATGAACCCCAGGAGCGGGCCGCCGTAGCTCTGCGGAATCCCGAGCGACTGCCCTTCGCCGACGGCGATGTCGGCGCCGTACTCGCCCGGGGGGACCAGCAGCGCGAGCGACACCGGGTCGACGAACGCGATGAGCAGCGCGCCCTTTCCGTGGACAAGGGTCGAGAGCCCTTCGGTTCTCTCGATCATCCCGAGATAGTTCGGCTGGGCGACAACGACCGCCGCCGTCTTCTCCGCGAGACCCTTCTCGAGGCGGCCGAGGTCGAGCGTCCCTTCATGCGTGAAGGCAACTTCCTCGAGCACGATTCCGCGAGCGGCCGTATAGCTCTTGAGCACCGCCTTGACGCGGGGAGAGAGCGCCCGCGGAAGGAGAACCTTCCCGCCGCCCTTAATCCCGGCGGCCATGAGGATCGCCTCGGCGAGCGCGGTCGCGCCGTCGTACATCGAGGCGTTCGCCGCGTCCATACCGGTGAGGCGACAGATGAGGCTCTGGTATTCGTAGATCGCCTGGAGCGTTCCCTGGCTCACCTCGGCCTGGTACGGCGTGTACGAGGTGTAGAATTCGCTCCGGGAGGTGACGTATCGAACGAGCGCCGGAATGAATCGGTCGTAGATGCCGCCGCCGAGAAAACTCGCCGCTTCGGTGGCCGGTCGGTTCTTGGCGGCGAGCGACGCGAAATAGGCGGCCAGGTCCCCTTCGCGCATCGGGGGGTCGAGCCCGAGCGATCCCTTCATCCGGATCGCCTCGGGTATCGGCTCGAGCAGCTTCTCGAACGAAGAAACGCCGATTCGCTCGAGCATCTCCTTCCGGTCGGCGTCGGTGTTCTGGATGTAGCTCATTTACTTGTCCTCTGGCTCCTCGTCTTCCTTCGCGGTTTCCTGTTCGCCGAGGAAATCGCGGTACTCGTCATAGCTGAAGAGAACCTCGAGCTCGGTCGGATCATCCATCCTGATCTTGAGAAACCAACCGAGATCGTACGGGCTCTTGTTCACGACCTCGGGAGTCGAGACGAGCTTGTCGTTGACCTCGATCACCTCGCCGCTGACCGGCGAGTAGAGATCGGCGACCGTCTTGACCGCCTCGATCGTCCCCATCGGGTCCATCTGGGTGACCTTCGTTCCCGCGCCGGGGAGCTCGATGTATACGATATCCCCCAGCTCCCCCGAGGCGTAGTCGCTGATGCCGATCATCACGGTATCGTTGTCCTCGACGTACACCCACTCGTGCTCTTTCGTGAATCTGCATTCTTCAGGATTCATCCGGCCACCGTCCTTTCTGATGATCGTTTCACGTCGCCCGTGTCATTCCCGATGCGCTTTTCAATCTCAGTCGGCCGAGCGGCTTCGATAGAAGGGGATCACGACGCGCTTCGCGTCGACCGTCTTGCCCCTGATGTCGATCGCCCAGCCGCCTTCGTCCGCAGCCGCGCTCGACACGAGCGCGAGCGCGAGGCTCTTCTGGAGCGTCGGCGCGAAGGATCCAGAGGTGACGGCGCCGACGTTTGCCCCCCCCTGCATGACCGCGTATCCCTGCCGCGCGATCTGGCGAGCGCCGACCTCGAACCCGGCGAGCATGCGCTTCGGGCCCGCCTTCTTCTCCGCGGCAAGAGCGCCTTTCCCGAGAAAATCGTCCTTCGCGAGCTTCACGAGCCACGAGAGCCCGGCCTCGAGCGGAGAGGTCTCTTCGCTCAGCTCGTGTCCGTAGAGACATAAGCACGCTTCGAATCGAAGCGTATCCCGCGCCCCGAGCCCGATGGGCCCCACGCCGAGGTCGGCGCCCGCCTTCATGAGCTCCCGCCAGGCGCCGAGCCCCTGGTCGGCGGGGAGGTATACCTCGTATCCGAGCTCGCCCGTGTACCCGGTGCGCGAGAGGATGACCTCGCTCCCCTGCCGCTCGAACGAGACGAAGCGGTAATACTTGAGCTCTTCGAGCGCGCCCCGCACGGGCCGGCACAGCTCGGTCCTCGCGACGAGCTCGCGCGAACGAGGTCCCTGCACGGCGATCTGCGCGATGCCGGCGCTGAGATCCCGGACGACGACGCCCTTCGGGGCCAGCGGCGCGACGTGCTTGAATATCTTTTCCGTATTGACCGCGTTGACGACAAGAAGGATGCGGTCCTCCGAGAACTTGTACACGAGGAGGTCGTCGAGCACGCGGCCCGCGTCGTTGCACGCGACGGTGTAGCAGATTTGACCCCGTTCGAGCCTGTCAACGTCGTTCGTGACGATGCGGTCGACGAAGGCCCGGGCGCGTGGTCCCATGATCGAGATCTCTCCCATATGGCTCACGTCGAAGAGCCCGACGGCCGTGCGCACCCGCTGGTGCTCGGCGACGATTCCCTCGAAGGAGACGGGCATGAGGTAGCCGGCGAACGGCACGATGCGTCCGCCGGCCTCGACATGCGCCTCGTATATGGGCGTTTTCTTCAACTCCATATTCATCAACCCCTTTGATTAACCCTTTCCACGGTGAAGGTCAATATCATTTTGGCGAGCTCCTCAAAAACTTGGCGAGCATCTGCCCGGTGTACGACCGCCCGCATTTCACGATATCGAGCGGGGCGCCGGAGAAGATCACCTCCCCGCCGTGATCCCCTCCCTCGGGCCCGAGATCGATGATGTGGTCGGCCATCCGGATGATCTCCGGGTTGTGCTCGATGACGAGAACCGTGTTCCCCCGATCGACGAGCTGCTCGAGCACCGCCATGAGGAGCTTCACGTCCTCGAAGTGGAGCCCGGTGCTCGGCTCGTCGAGAATGTAGAGCGTTTTGCCCGTGCCCGCGCGCGCGAGCTCGGAGGAGAGCTTGACGCGCTGCGCCTCGCCCCCCGAGAGCGTCGTCGCCGATTGACCGAGGCGGATGTACCCGAGCCCGACGCTCCGCAGCACGGCGAGCTTCCGCGCGATCTGGGGAACGTTCTCGAAGAAAACGTGCGCCTCGTCGACCGTCATGTCGAGCACCTCGGCGATGTTCCGGTTTTTGAAGGTGATCTCGAGCGTCTCGCGGTTGTATCGCTTCCCCTTGCACTCCTGGCAATGGACGTACACGTCGGGGAGAAAATGCATCTCGACCTTGATCATGCCGTCGCCGCGGCACGTCTCGCACCTGCCCCCCTTCACGTTGAAGCTGAAGCGCCCCGGCGTGTAGCCGCGCATGCGCGACTCGGGGAGCCGGGCGAAGAGATCGCGGATCGGACCGAACACCCCCGTGTACGTCGCCGGATTCGAGCGGGGGGTGCGGCCGATGGCAGACTGATCGATGTCGATGACCTTGTCGATGCTCTCGATCCCGTCGACGCGGTCGTGCGCCTGCGGGAGTTCGGCACTCTTGTAGAAATGCCGGTGGAGCGCCCGGAAGAGGATGTCGTTGACGAGGGTGCTCTTCCCCGAGCCGGAGACGCCGGTGATGCAGACCAGGCCGCCGAGGGGGAAGGTGGCGTCGATGCTCTTGAGGTTGTTCTGGCGGGCGCCGCGGACGGTGATGGCGTTCTTCTCGGAGAGGGGG
>JBGPBA010000152.1:0-4363 GCA_041481005.1 Candidatus Krumholzibacteriia bacterium
ATGTTGTCGACGTAGATGTTCTTGGCCGAGAGGACGCCGCCGTTGTCCTGAAGGACGCCGAAGTAGCAGGAGTGAAACGGCTTCGCGTCTCTGATCGTGCCCCGGTACGCGAAGATGCCGTCTTCGAGGAGCGTAATCGTTCTGTTGAACTCGTCGAGCGTCTCGACCTTCACCGTGTAGCGGTGGCCCGACATGAGACGGTCCCGATCGACGAGAACGCACGCCTGGTCATGTCGATTCTTGTACGACAGGCCCGTCGAGGTATCGAGGAGGATCCGCCAGTCCCCGCGCTGGTTGCTAAAGAGGCCCGAGTACGCCCCCGCGCAGTTCGCGTCGACGAAGATCACATCCCACTGAAAGGTCATTCTCACGTCGCCGAAGTTTCTCTGGGTGAAAATCGCTTTGTCCCAGGAGTCCGACGAATCCTCCCGCGCCTGCGTCACGAGCCACGAGTGGCCCTCGCTGTAGCAATCGTAATTGAGCGCCATGGCCCACAGCGACGCTCCGATCTCGTAGGCTCCTTTCCATTGATGAAAGGGGTCTTCTTGGATCGTTCCGTCGCGGGATATCGCCCGGTACGAGAAGAACGCATGGTAAACGCGGTCGTTGTCCTCGTACGTGTCGACGCCCGCGAAATTGTCGTCGGTGAGGAAGGCGACCGCGTCGTCCCGGTACGGGGCATACGAAACCCCCGAGTAATCCTCGAGGTATTTCGACGCAATGAGGAACCACATCTGGTGCACCTCGAAAAACGAGGTCGTATCGGAGGTGCACCACGTGAGCCCGCCCAAGCGCTTCTCCGAGCGGTCCCACCGATTCGCGAGAATCCAGGCCATGTTCTTCTGGGCGGCCCCGAGATACTCGCCGCTCCCGGTCGCGTCGTAGGCGAGGAGCAGCGCGATATCTGCCTTGAGCTGTCTCTGAACGCGGTACTCCTTGTCGAGGAGGTGGAAGGTGCCGCCCCGTTCTTGATAACTTACGACCTTCGTGGCGAGTGCGTCGAGCGAGCTCCGCGCGGCGTCCCGCAGCAGCGGCTCGTGATGGACGTCGAAGGCGCGGCATGCGTTGGCGTACCCGCGGATGATCATGCACGTCATCTCCACGGGAACGAGCGGCACCGCATAGTTCGAAGCGACGTAGCGGTACACCCTCCGCATGTCGGCGTATGCCGTCTCCCCCGCGGCCGCGTCGACGTCTTTGAAATAGACCGCCCCGAGGGCCAGCGCCGAGAGTATGACGCCGTACTCGAACCCGTTCTGCGGCAGGACGAGAGCGGCGACCTGACCGTCGGTCGCAATGTAACCGTGGATGAAGCGGAGTTCACGAGAGAGGCACTCGTTCATCGCGGGGCTCCCCGAGAGCATGGCCGCCATGAGGGCGCCCTCCTCCAGCTCGAGGGAAGACGCCCAGTCGTGGGGAACCGTGCCGTACCATCCGCCGGATCGCGACCACAGGAGCTTGGATATCCAATTGAGCGCGATGGGATCCCAGAATCCGTGCTGGCTGCACGGCCTGATTATCTGCGAGACCTCTTCGTTGAAATAATCATGAGGCGCGCCGGCGTAGTACGATTGGCGGTCGTGCAGAAGAAACCCCCGGCTCAATCGATCGACCCGATAGAGGGACCTGTAATGGTCGCGCCCCAGGTCCGTCTCCCAGCCGTGGACCCAATCGATCGTTCCCGAGTCGAAGGTCTCGCGAAACGGGGGCGCGGGAGGCGGGGTCGTTTGAGCGGCGGCCGGAGCGTCTTTCGCGGAAAGTATCAAAAAAAAGACTGCGATTCCCAGGTACGGCCCGCAAGGGTAAGAAAGAGCCGTTCTTTTCGAATTCCGCAAAGCCATGTCGGCCGCAATTCGAAAAGTCCCTCGAACGCAATCAATTCTGACTGCCAGAATTTGTTCTTGTCAGCCGTATTATACCATGAGAAGGGGCTTCATGTATACGAGTTAGAAAGATTATTCGATGGTCGCGCCGGCGCGGGTGGCTCGTCGGCGCGGAGGTCCCATCGGCGCCAAAGAGCCTCCGTGCCGGGACGCCCTTCGGCCGAATTCCGGGAATAACTCATCGGGCGAGAACGATCTTCTCCGTCTGGGTGAAATCGGGGGTTTCGAGCCTGCAGAGGTAGACTCCGCTCGCCGCGGAGCGGCCCATGACGTTCGTGCCGTCCCACTGGAGCCGGTAGTGGCCCGGGTCAATCACGCGGTCCGCGATCTTCGCGACGATCGCTCCCGTCGTGTCGTAGATGAGGAGTCTCACCCTTCCCCGGCTCTTCACGTCGAATTCGATCGACGTGCCCGCGTTGAAGGGGTTCGGGAAATTCCGATAGAGGCGGGCGGCCTTCGGCAGCTCTTCGACCGTCGGGGAGTACTCGATGTTGTCGACGTAAAAGTTCTTCGCGGACATCGCTCCACCGTTGTCCTGAAACACGCCAAAATAGCAGGCGTCGAAGGGCATCGCGTCCTTGATCGAGCCGGCGTATATCCGCGCGCCGTTCTCGAAGAGCGTGATGTCCCTCTGGTGCGCGTCGGGCGCCTCGACCTTCACGGTGTACGGCCGGCCCGACGCGAGGCGGTCGCGCCCGACGAGGATGCGCGTCGCGCCCGAGCTGTCCTTGTACGCGAGCCCCTCCGAGGTATCGAGAACGATCCGCCAATCGCCCCGCCGATCGTTGAAGAGGCCCGTGTACGCGCCGGGGAATCTCACGTCCTTGAACGTGGCGTCCCATCGAAAGGTCATGCGGGCCGCGCGGAAGTCTCTCGCGCTGAAGATCGCCTTGTCCCAGCCGTCCGACGAGTCCTCGTGGGCCTGGGCGGCGAGCCGCGAGTGGCCCGCGCTGTACGAATCATTGTTCAGCGCCATGGCCCACAGAGATGCCCCGATCTCGTATGCCCCCTTCCACTGATGGAACGGGTCCTCCTGGATCGCGCCGTTTCGCGACATCGCCCGGTACGAGAAAAACGCATGATACTTGGCGTCATTGCCCGCGTACATGTCGACGCCGGCGAAGTTGTCGTCCGTGAGAAACGCGACCGCGTCATCGCGGTAGGTCGCGTACGAGACGCCCGAATAGTCTTCGAGGTACTTCGCCACGATCAGGAACCACATCTGATGAACCTCGAAGAAGGATTCGAACTCGCCCTTGTACCACGTGAACCCGCCGAGGCTCCTGCCCGAGCAGTCCAATCGGTTCGCGATGATCCAATCGAAGTTCTTTTGCACCTCGTCCACGTAGTCGCCCGCGCCGGGGACCCCGCGCGCGAGCAGAAGCGAAATGTCGGCCTTGAGCTGCTTCTGCACGCGGTATGTTTCGTCGAGGAGATTAAAGGCGCCGCTCGAGTCCTGCCACTGAACGAGGAGCGAGGCGAGAGCGCCGAGGCGGCCCGCGGCCGCGTCTCTCCGCTCCGAGTCGCGGTAGGCATCGAAGGCGGCGTATGCATGCGCGTACCCTCGCATGATCACGCACGTCGTATCGGCCGGATGACGCGGGACCGGGTAGTTGGCGGCGACATAGTCGTACACCGATCGCATGTCATTGAATGCCATCTGCGCGATCGCGTCGTCGCCGCCCTTGAAATAGACCGCCCCGAGCGCCAGGGCGGAGAGGATGACCCCGTATTCGGCGCCGCTGCGCGGCAGGGCCAAGTCGGAGACCCCCCCGTCGGCCGCCACGTTGTCGTGCATGTACCGGAGCTCGAGAGACAGGCACCGGTCCATCGCGGTAGTTCCCGAGATGATCGCGGCGAGGAGGGCGCCTTCCTCGAGCTCGATTGAAGAAGCCCAATCGTGCTGCGTGGCCGAGTACCACCTCTAGCTCGACGACCAATTGAGCCTGCTCACCCAATTGCTCCTCATCACGTCCCAGAAGCCGTGCTCGCCGAAGCCGCGGACAATCTGCGCGACCTCTTCGTTGAAATAATCGTGGGGGACATCGGAGTAATAGGATTGGCGGTCTCGAAAGAGGAACCCGGGCTTCAGCCGATCGACGCGGTAGAAGGACTTGTAGGAGTCGGCCCCGTCATTGGTATCCCAGTCATGCGTCCAATCGAGAACGCCCGAGTCGAAGGTCTCGCGGTACGGCGTCGGCTGACCGGCTTTGGGGGCCGCGGCGAGTGCGGTTTGAACGGAAAATAGGGAAAAAAGGACGACGATTCCCAGACACGGCCCGCGAGGGTAATAAAGAGCCATTCTTCTCGAATTGCGCAAAGCCATAATCGGCCGAATTCGAAAAGCCTCTCGAATGAGATCGATGCTCAATTGTCTCAGATTGAGTTTGTTGGGCTCATTATACCATAGAAAGGCGATTAGTGTAAACACCCCGGAATGGCTGGCCCACGTGAGCGAGCCCCCATTGCCGCGCCCGTCG
>JBGPBA010000153.1:0-4361 GCA_041481005.1 Candidatus Krumholzibacteriia bacterium
ACGACCGGCTTTCCGTCCGATTACACATTCGTCAAGAAGTACGACCGCACGGCAGCCTGGGCCGGCTCGGCGGCGATCGACGCCATCAACGCGGGGACCAATTGGGTGAACCACGCGGGGCACTCCAACTGGGTCTACGTGATGCGGCTCGGGATCGCCTCTATCACGGACGCATACTTCACGAATGACGGCGTTACGGCGAACTTCCCGATCATCAACTCGAACGGCTGCTACGCCGGCTCCTTCGATAATCGCACCTACGATCTCAGTTACGTATCGGGCGACTGTATCGCCGAGCAGCTTCTCACCATCTCGCACGGCGCCGTCGCCTACATCGGGAACTCGCGGTATGGGTGGTTCACCGAAGGCACGACGAACGGGCCGTCGCATCATTTCGAGCGGGAGCTTTTCGACGCCGTCTTCGCGGAAGGGTACCATACACTCGGGGCGGCTCTCGCGAGATCGAAGGACGAGACGGTCCCTTACATCGACCTTCCGGACGAGTACGAGCCGGGGGCCTTCCGTTGGTGCTTCTACACGCTCAACCTCCTCGGGGATCCGGCGCTCGACGCCTGGACCGACACCCCCGAGTCTCTCGCGGCGACGCATCCGGCGCAGGTGTCGCGGGGCGACGTCTCGCTCCCGATTGAGACCGCGGCGCCCGGGGCGGTCGCCTGTCTCTACGGCGGCGGCCTCGTGTACGCGAGAGGTGTCGCCGATCCGTCCGGCCACATCGACCTCGTGAGATACCGCGAAATCCCGGACTCGGTTACTTCGCTCGAGCTCGACGTCCGTGCCCATGACCATTACGTGCACCGCGACACCCTGCCCGTCGTCGAGAGCGCCTCGGTCGAGCTGCCGGCCGCGGCGGTCAGGCTCGAGCAAAACGTCCCGAACCCCTTCAACCCCGTGACGGTCATCAGGTACTCACTCGCCCGGGACGGCGCCGTGAACCTTCGCGTCTACGACGCGGCGGGCCGAGAGGTGGCGCGCCTCGCGAGCGGGCACGAGTCGAGAGGAGCTCATGAGGTCACCTGGCGCCCGTCAAACCTCGCGAGCGGCGTTTATTTCTACGAGCTCAAGTCCGGGGGCATGAGAGTCACGCGAAAGGCCCTGCTTCTGAGGTAAATGAAGGTCGCCGAACGACCGCCTCGGGAGTCGTGGATGGTCAGAGGCGTGATTGCGTTCCTATTATCTCTCTCACCCGGGCGATGAGCATGTCCTCGACAATCGCCTTCTCGGAGAAAGATCTGACGAACTCGTAGCCGTTGCGAGAGAGACTCTCATAGAGGGGCGCATCCGCGGAGAGCCTGTCGAGAGCCTCCCGTATCTTGTGCGGAGATTGAGGCGGGATGAGGAGCCCGCGGACACCGTCTTCGACAAGCTCGGGAAGCGAGCGCCACCTGCTGGCCACCACGGGGATTCCCGCCGCAAACGCTTCAAGGATGACCGCCGGATACCCCTCGCCTACGTGATACGTCGGCAAGAGCAGAACATCGTACGTCCTCATCGCGTCGCTCACTCGCGTGGGATCGAGCGCTCCACGGTATTTTAGATTCCGCGATTCCGATATCCGAGCGAGGAAGGAGACCCGGTCGCGCTCGAGCATGGGACCGTAGAAATCGCAGCTCAGAGCCGGCCGCTCGGCGAGGGCATCGACGATATCAAAGATGCCCTTCTCCCTCTTCACCTGTCCGAAGAAGACGCATTTCCCCGAAAAAGACTTGGCTGAGAACGGCTGGCAAAATGCCGAATCGGGGAGAAAATTCGGAAGGCACAGCAAACGCTTTCGCGGCAATCCGAGGCCCACGGCGAGCTCGTGGTCGAGCAGCCGCGTCTCGGGGAAAAGAAGCGATGCCCTTCCGAGAATGAGGAGAACGGCCCGCTGCCAGACGAACGGCATTCGATCGATCCGTCCGGGAAGAGAACCACCAAAAGGCTTGACGAAAATCGGCCTTCGCCACGCCCGGCAGGCGAGGATGACGGGGAGGCCGAGCGTCACGATGAAACGGCTGTTGCTCCACAGAAGCACGAAATCGGTCCGCGGCAGCTTTTCGAGAACCCCCGCGAGCACTCTCCCGGCTCTCAAGAGGTCGCGGCCGGTGAGCCGCTCTTCGGGCAGCCGAACGCCCGCGCGCGGAGAGGTGTCGACGCGGTCGAGGACGATGCCGTGCTCGGCCCAGTACCGGCTTTTCCAAAGATTATTCGTGAGCACCGTGTCCCCGCCGATCGGCGGAGGAAAGGGCCCGATGAGGAGCCCTCGGATCCGACGCATCGGGTCGCTATTCATACGACCCGCCCTGCTCGATACCCCATTGACGACGACCGGTGCACTGTGATATCATTAATAGTGTAAATAGGAATTTGGCTCCTCAATCTCTCTCCGCGTTCGTTCTCCGCACGCAGCCTAAATCCGCTGGGACTATTCTAGCATCAGCAGCAAAGGAATTGCCAATGAGAAGAGTTGCATTCATTGCAGCGCTCGGAGCGCTTCTCCTGTCCGCCGGCGCTCATGCGGAAGGCACAATTCCGGCGGCGGGGCCGACCGGTTTCATGGCTTGGGCCCTCTCGGAGTCAAGCGAGTGCGACAGCAGATGGATGAACATGACGGAGCAGAAAGTACCCGCGGCTGCGCCGAGTCTCCAGGAAAGGCCGCAGCCTCCGGCGATCCGCGCCGACGGCCCCGGAGCGGAGTCGATCTGGCCGTCACTCGAGAAACCGACCGTGAAAGGCACGAAGCTCTCTCACCAAATCATCGATTCGAGAAACTTCTTCCACAGGGTCGGCGGCGACTTCCCGTTCATGCAGGGATTGGCGAGAAAGCGAAACGGACCGTCCAGGGGCATGAACCCCCTTCAGCACCCGGCCGACGCCCACCTCGCCGTTCCGTATGACGTGTTGCGTGGGCTGATCTCTCCGATTCAAAAGAAGGACTTCTTCCATTCGATCGGGGAGGTCTCGAGGCCGAGGCTCAAATCATTCGGCCGTCTTCTCGGGCCCGGCGAGCACCGGCTGAACACAACCCCGGCCCGACCCTACTACCGGGCGGCGCGGCCGAGACTGCTTTAGTTGAGCTTGATCAGCTTGAGGGACCGCACAACCCCGCCGGCCTCGACGCGCACGAAGTAGACGCCGGCCGGGATTCGCCGGCCGCGGCGGTCGAGGCCCGCCCAGGGAACGCGGAGATTCCCCTGCTCGGCGCGGCCCCGGAACAGACGCTCGACGAACTTACCGGCGACGCTGTAGACGTCGATCGTAAGACGCGTGGAGCGCTCGACGCCGAGCGACAGCATCACCCTTCCGCTGAACGGATTGGGGAAAGCGGCGATGAGGCCCGCGGGACCAAGGGCGCCCGCCGCGGCGACCTCTTGGCGGCTCTCGACTATCTCATCGACGTTGATATGCCCCGTCGGCGAGGCATCGATGATCTTCAGATACACAAGCCTTCCGGAGAGGGAGTCGATCTGCCAGACGTGCAGCTTGAGCGCTTCGGATCCGTCTCCCGCTTCCTTGTAGAGAACCTCGTGGGTAACGGCGTCGCAGAGCGCCACGTAGAGGTGCTCCGGATCATTCCCCCCTCCGACGAGGAGTGAGATCGCGTTTCCCGTGACGACGAAGTCGCGGCTGCGGATGCCGCCCATCGCGCAATCGCCCACCGTCTCGCCCGCCGTGGTGCCGGTCAGCGGGCCTCTGAACTTCTCCTTCGTCCCGATCCATGAATTGCCGAATGCGCCGACTTGGACGAGCTCCCCCCGCACCTCCGGATTCTCCCCGAAGGTCGGCTGCCATGCAAACGCCGAATCGGTCTGGAAGATCTCGGCGCCCGTCTCGCGGAAGCCCGGGTCGGGGTCGTCGAGCCTGAGCGGCGACCAATCTTCCCAGAGGCTGCTGTCCTGATGACTGATGTACGGATTGCCCGCGGGATCCCACCTCATCGAATCGATCTTCATGACGTACCGGGTCTGATCGACGACGTCGTACCCTTCGTGACGAGAGATGAGGGCGCCCGGGCGGTCGCCGAAGAACTCCGCGGCCTGCCCCATCGCCATGACCCAGCGTCCGCTCTTGTCCCATGGTCCGCGCCAATTCGCCGAGCGCATGACGGAGACTCCGAGGAGATTCTGCTCGCCGAAGAAGAGAAACCAGTTCCCCGCGTGCGGGACGAGCTGCACCGACTCGAGCACCGAGTCCGCATTGTTCACAAAAAGCGGAGCCTCGGCGTGCCAAGAGACGCCGTCGATGGACGAAGCGAGGTCGATCGCGCCGCGCCCCGACCTGGTCGACACCGTGTTGAGAGCGAAAAGCGAATCACCCATATTGAAGACGTCGGGATCCCGGCAGTTCGCCCAATGTCCGGACTG
>JBGPBA010000154.1:0-4347 GCA_041481005.1 Candidatus Krumholzibacteriia bacterium
AGACGTACATGATGTCGTTCACGTCGATCGTGAACTCGACCCACGACCCCCGGTACGGGGTGATCCGCGCGTTGAAGAGCCGCTTGCCGTTCGGGTGGTAGTCGTCGTCGAAGACGACCCCGGGCGAGCGGTGGAGCTGGCTCACGATGACGCGCTCGGCGCCGTTGATGATGAAGGTGCCCATTTCGGTGATCAGGGGGATTTCGCCGAGGTAGACCTCGCTCTGGATAATGTCCTTGATGACCTGCTCCCCCTCATGCGTCTCGCGCACGACGAGCCGGAGCGACGCCTTGAGCGGCGCCGCGAACGTGAGGTCGCGCTCCTTGCATTCCTCGACGCCGTACTTCGGCTCGCCGATCGTGTACCCGACGTACTCGAGGGTGAACTCCCCTCTCGCCGAAACGACCGGGAAGATCGAGTGGAATACGTTTTCGAGCCCCATCGCTTCCCGCTTATCCATCGGGACGCTGCGCTGGAGAAACCGCTCGTACGAATCGAGCTGCACTTCCAGGAGATGAGGGATGTCCACGACCTGCGGAATCTTCGTGAAATCGATTCGCTCAGGCACCTTGATCATCGAATGTGATCCCTCCCGTTAGGAGACAGTCCGGACCCGAACCCCGGGGCCGGGAGCCCAAGACCGTAAACCTACTTGATTTCGACGATGCCGCCGACCTCTTCGACCTTCTTGCGGATGTCTTCCGCCTCTTGCTTGTTGACGGCTTCCTTGATCGGCTTCGGCGACTCTTCGACGAGCTTCTTCGCCTCGATGAGACCGAGCCCCGTGATGGCGCGGACGACCTTGATGACCTGGATCTTCTGGGGGCCGAAGCCCTTGAGGATGACGTCGAACTCGGTCTTCTCTTCGACCTCGGCCGCCGGGGCCGCGCCGGCCATCATGCCGGGCATGAACGCCATCGGGGCCGCCGCCGACACGCCGAAGCGCGTCTCGAGCGCCTTGACGAGATCGGAGAGCTCGAGCACCGAGAGGGTCTCGATGTGCTCGACTATCTTGCCCACGTTGCCCGCGTGCTTCTTCTCGGCCTTCTTCTCTTCGGCCGCCGCTTCGGGCTGCTCGTTCGTCTCTTTCATTTCGTCGTCTTCTTTCTTTTTCGTGACCATTCGTCGAACCTGCCTTTCTCTCTTCGCTACGGATCAGGCCGCGGCCCCTTCGACGGGACTCGCGGCGGGTGGCGCCCCCTTCTTCTCGGCGACGGCGTTGAGCACGGTCACGAGGTCCCGCAGGGAAGCGCCGAGGCAATTGAGGAGGCCTCGCAGCGGCGCCTGTGCCGTTCCAACGACCTGCGCGAGAAGAATCTCTCTACCCGGGAGCGATGCCAGCCGTACCACCTCGGCGGCGGTCATAACGCGGCCGGCCACGTACCCCCCCTTGAGGCGGGGAAGCTCGTAGTCATCTGCGAACTTCTTGAGGAGCTGCGCGGGGAGCGCCTCGTCGTCGGCGCTCACGGCGATCGCCGTGGGGCCTTCGAGGAGCACGGCCACCCCGTCGATCTCGAGCTCGGCGAAGCTGCGCTTCGCGAGCGTGTTCTTCACGACGCGGAAGGTGACGCCCTTTTCGCGGCAGACGCGCCGCAGCTCCGAGATGTCCTTGACGTTGAGACCGGTGAAGTCGTTCAGGATGATGCTCTTCGCGCCCTTGATGATCGACTTGAGGTCTTCAACCTGTCCCGATTTTTCCTGAACCATGCCCTTGTCCCTTCTCCTTACTTAGGCTCGCCGGAGAGTGAGCTCGCGTCGATCGCGACGGACGGCCCCATCGTCGAGGAAATGTGCACGCTCCGGATGTACTTGCCCTTCGCCGAGGCCGGCTTCGCGCGGAGCAGCTCCTGCGCGAGCGCCTTGATGTTGTCGACGAGCTTCTGCTTCTCGAATGAAACCTTGCCGACGGGGACGTGAATGTTGGCGCCCTTGTCGACGCGGTACTCGATCTTGCCGCCCTTGCTATCCTTGACCGCCTTCGCGACGTCGAAGGTGACCGTGCCGGACTTCGGGTTCGGCATGAGGCCGCGGGGACCCAGCAGCTTGCCGAGCTTTCCCACGTCCGCCATCATGTCGGGCGTCGCGATCGCGACGTCGAAGTCGAACCAGCCGCCCTTGATCTTTTCCATGAGCTCGTTCGAGCCGACGAAATCGGCGCCGGCCGCCGTCGCTTCCTGCTCTTTCTCCCCGCGCGTCAGGACGAGCACGCGCACCGTCTTGCCGGTGCCGTGGGGCAGGAGCACGGTGCCTCGGACCTGCTGGTCCGCGTGCTTCGGATCGACGCCGAGCCGCGCCGAAAACTCGACCGTCTCGTTGAATTTCGCGACGGGCATCGCCTTGAGGGCGTCGACCGCTTCGTCGATCGCGTACTCCTTCTTCTGGTCGACCTTCGTCAAACTCTCGCGGTATCTCTTGCCGGGCTTCATATCCTCACCGCTTTCTTACGCTTGCTCTTCAACGATGATGCCCATGCTGCGGGCGGTCCCCTCGACCATCCTCATCGCCGCCTCGAGCGTGGTACAGTTCAGGTCCTTGATCTTCGCCTTTGCGATCTCGCGAACCTGGTCCTTCGTGACCTTCGCGACCTTGTCCTTGTTCGGCTCCGCCGAGCCCTTCGCGATGCTCGCCGCCTTCTTCAAGAGCTCCGCCGCCGGCGGGGACTTCGTGATGAAGGTGAACGTTTTGTCGCCGAAGACGGTGACCTCGACGGGGATGAGCATCCCCGTGTCCTTCTGGGTCGCCGCGTTGAACTGCTTGCAGAACTCCACCGAGCTCACGCCGAGCTGGCCGAGCGCCGGTCCGACGGGCGGCGCGGGGGTCGCCTGTCCCCCGGGGACCTGCAGCTTCACGATCCGCACGATCCTTTTTTTCGATTTTTTGGCCATAGAACCCTTCGCTCCTTGATGCTGATCCGCTCCCCACGGGGAATTGTCACACGATCTTTACCTGGAGGAAATCGAGCTCGACCGGGGTCTCTCTGCCGAAGATGCTGACGAGAACCTTCACCTTCCCCCGCTCGGGGTTGATCTCGTCGACGACGCCGGTAAAATCGGCGAACGGACCGTCGACGACGCGCACGTGCTCGCCGAGGGTGAATGGAACCTCCGGAACGATCCCTTCCTTCTTCTCCATACGACCGAGGATCCGGTCGACTTCTTTTTTCGGTATCGGAAACGGCTTCTTGACGTCGCCGACGAAATGCGTCACGCCGGGGACGTTCTCGATGAGGCTCCACGCCTCGTCGCTCATCTCCATCTCGATCAGGATGTAGCTCGGGAAGAGCTTCCGCACGGAGACCTTCTTCTTCCCCTTCTTCATCTCGGCCACCTCTTCGGTGGCGACGAGAACCTTCCCGAAGCGCTCCTGGAGTCCCGAGTTCTTGATGAGGCGCTCGATCGTCTCGCGGACCTTGTTCTCGCGGCCCGAGTACGTGTGGATCACGTACCAGCGCATCTTCCCCTTCCCGTCGACGCCCGCTGCATCGGCGGCGGCGGGGGACGCGACGGTCGTCGATTCGGAGGCGCGCGGTCTTCCCCGGCGCTTCGCCGGCTTCGCGGCTTCTTCCGCGGCGGCCGCGGGCTCCGAGACCTCCTCGGGCTCGGCCTCCTCGATCTTGACTTCCTCGGCAGCGGCCTCGTCGAGCTCGGCTTCTTCCGCCTCGGGCTTTTCGGGCTCGGCCAGCTCGGCCAGAGCCTGCTCGATCTCCGCCTTTTCGGCTTCGGCCTTCCCGGCCTTTTCCGCTTCGGCTCCGGCTCCGGCCGGCTCGGCCTCGATCGGCTCGACGTCGGCTTGCTCGGACCCGACGGGATCTTGCGTCTCTTCCGGGGTATCGGGCACGGCCGCCGGATTATCCTCCGGCGCCCGCCCGTCCTCGCCTTTATTGAACATTTGGTCGTCCATATTCGGCTTTACCTGCGCGCGCCCAGGTCTCGCAACCTCCTTACCATCCGAGAAGTCGTCTCACGGCCAAGACGAGAATCTGGTCGACGATCCCTATGAAAAGGGTCACGATGAACGTGGCGACGATGACGATCTTCGTCGAATCGGTAAGCTCGCTGCGCGTCGGCCAGGTGACCTTGCGCATCTCGATTCTCGTTTCACTCAAGAAACGTTTCAGCTTGTCGAACATATCACGCTCCGGCTGCGTCTCAGCCCCAAAACGGTCTCACACCGAAGAAGCGGGATGCTCGCGTCCCCGCGGGGAGGCGCATCCCGACGCGCACCAGGGATCAACGGGTCTCCTTGTGCGGCGTGTGCTTCTTGCAGAAGCGGCAGTACTTCTTGTGCTCGAGCCTGTCCGGGTGCTTCCGCTTGTTCTTCGTGGTTGTGTAGTTCCTCTGCTTGCAG
>JBGPBA010000155.1:0-4336 GCA_041481005.1 Candidatus Krumholzibacteriia bacterium
GTCAGCGCCGTCAACGAAAGCCGGTCGGAAGAGGATCGGTTGTTCCTCAACATCTAAGTACGGTGGAGAATCAAACGCTGACTACCTTTTCGACCGTCGGGAGCGAGGCCTTCGGAGTATCAGCATAGATGACCTGAAGCGGACGATATAGATGATTGCCGATTGAAGAGAGCCGTCGAGAAGTTGCTCGATAAGGCTCATCTTCCTCATCGGCGAACCGGTCGCGAGGATGTCGATGTCGGTGATATCTTTGACAACAACAATCCTGCTTATTGCAACGCACTCATCTTTCGCTTGCGCTCAGAGCGCTGCCACGTACGCAAACCTGGTCGATCATGTCGACTATCTGGCTTCAGACAGTTTGGGAGGTCGCGTTCCAACAAGCCTGGGTGATTCCCTGGCCAGGACCTATATTGCAAACCATTTTCTTAAGTGCGGCTTACATCCCATTTCAAGCGACGGCACCTATTTTCAATCAGTCCCGATCCTCGCCGCCATTGCCGTCGATTCAGGGAACGCGGTAACTGTCTCTTATCAGAACAAGGTCACTCGATTGAGACGCGACAGCGAGTTTGCGGTGGACAACCAAAGCGGATGTGGGCAAGTTGATGGGGAGGTGGTATTCCTGGGTTACGGGATTTACATGCCCGAAAGAGGCTATAATGACTATGGGAAACTCAGTTTGGCCGATAAGATAGTTATATGTTACTTGTATCCTCCTAGGTGGGCCGACCCTTATATCAGAAATATGGCTTTCGAAGAGTCATATATGGAGAAAGTTGAGCGCATCCGGTCAATGGGTGGATCGGCAGTGGTTTTTGTTTGCCCTGATGGAGTCGGTAGTGCGCATCCAAAGGAGGGTCTCCCGGCCCAGGGCCTTCGGCAGCGAGACATTCCAATCATCAGAATCTCCGAGAACCTGGCGTTTCGCATTATGGAGAATGCTGGAATGAACGTTGATACTCTAAAGACGCGTTCTGCGCCAAAGATCCCTCCACGGCCGATCAGCATTCCCGACACGAGAATCACCATGAAGATAGGATTGAATTATTCTTACAAGGACACATACAACATCATGGGCTTCCTCAAGGGAGAAGATTCTACCCAGACACTCGTGATCGGCGCACACTATGATACTGAAGGAACTGTCAGCGATGTCACATGTGCTGGCGCCGACGATAACGCGTCGGGAGTGTCGACGGTCTTGGAACTCGCTCGGCTCTGCGCCTCTCGAGGCCATTACGAATGTAACCTCCTTTTTGTCGCGTTCGGAGCGGAGGAGCCGGGGAATATCGGTTCCCGGTTCTTCGTGAACAACGTGCCGGATCGGATCGGCCGCATCAAGGCGATGCTGAACTTCGACATGGTAGGAAGACTTACTAACAATATCCTTTATGTTCATCAGGTCCAATCGGCTGAAGAATGGAAGACGCTATTGCGGGAAATCCCGGACAGGAGCCTTGATATTCGCTTCGGCCCAAATTGGAGCGCCACGGATTCCGGTCCCTTCTACAGGTCGGGCGTTCCAGTGCTGTGGTTCTATACGGGTTCCCACAGAAACGACGGTGTTGGACGAGAGATCGACTCTATCAATTTCTCGGGAATGGAAGAGATAATTGAGTATTCTTTTGATCTCATCGAATGCATATCGTCGGATGCAGTTCCCTTAACATTTCAGAACGACGTTCCTTGAGTATCCAATACGTCCCATTCACATATGTTGGTTCAAGATGGCCGCGGACGTTCCCTGCTGGGACGCCAATAGCCGATCAAATAGTGCCTCTCGCGGAAATGGGTACAATCGAAGCTCGGCACCCGGTGATCGAGCAGCAACCGGGCGTCTATCTTGTCGAACTAAACAAGCGCCTTCAGGTGCTCCTCGACCGACTCGGCAAGCGCCTGGATGTCGTAGCCACCCTCGAGGAGCGAAACGATCTTCCCGCCGCAGTGCTTATCCGCACTCTCTCTCAGAAGCTCCGTCATTCTTCCGTACGCCTGCGTCGTGAGCACCGTGCCCGAGAGCGGATCCTCCGCGTGCGCATCGAACCCGGCCGAGATGAGGATAAACTGCGGCTTGTACGTGTCGAGCGCCGGTAGAATGCGGTCCTTGAAAGCCGCGAGGTATTGGCGATCGTCCGCCCCGGCTCCCATCGGAAGATTCATGTTGAAGCCGAGGCCCTTACCGATCCCCACCGTGCTCGCGTGCCCCGTGCCGGGATAGTGCGGATACTGGTGGAGGCTGATGTAGAAAACGCGATCGTCCTCGATGAAGATCTTCTCGGTGCCGTTCCCATGATGGACGTCCCAATCAATGATGGCGACCCGCTCGAGGCCCATTTCCTCGATGAGGTGGGCCGCCGTCACCGCAATATTATTGAAAATGCAGAATCCCATCGCGCGGTCGGGCTCGGCGTGATGGCCCGGCGGCCGCACACAGCAAAACGCCGAGGAGATCTTCCCGTCGAGAACGAGCTTTGCGGCTGTGATTCCCGCCCCCGCGGCAAAGAGCGCCGCCCGCGGCGAGGCCGGTGTCGCCACCGTGTCGCCCCAGTCGAGAACGACCGCTTCGTCGATCTTGAGCGAGAGGATGCCCCGAACGTAGTCGGGCGTATGGACGCGCTCGAGCCACGCTATCTCCGCGCGCTCAGCCTGGATAAAGGAGATCGATTTGGCGATGGGGCTTTTCTTGATGCGCTCGGTGATCGCCTTGACCCTCGCGGGGGACTCGACGTGCTGGACCCCCTCGAGGTGCTTGAGAAAAAGCTCATGCTCGATGAACCCTATCATGCCTCGTGCTTTCGCTCCTTTCCCACCAGCGGAACGAACCGCACGCCGATGAGCCTGCGATGCTGAAGGTCGGTCCCCTTCCGAACAATGAGCTCGAGGTACTGCTCATAGGCTCCGACCGGCGCAATCATTCGCCCGCCCTCGGCGAGCTGCCCCGCGAGCGCCGGCGGGGTTTTTTCGGGCGCCGCAGTGACCATGATCGCATTGTACGGAGCCTCTTCCGGCCACCCGAGGGCGCCGTCCCCCGTGCGGAAGTGAATATTCGTGTAGCCCTGGTCCTTGAGCTTCATCTCGGCCTTGCGGGAGAGCTCGGCGATGATCTCGACCGTGTATACCTCCGCCGCGAGCTCGGCGAGGATCGCGCTTTGATAGCCGCTCCCCGTCCCGATCTCGAGCACGCGATGGTTGGGCTTGATTCTCAGCTGCTCGGTCATGTAGGCGACGATGTACGGCTGCGATATCGTCTGGCCGTGCCCGATCGAAAGGGGGCCGTCGTAGTATGCGACCTCAAGGTCGGTCCCGTCGGTGAAGAGCTCCCGGGGCACCTTCCGCATCGCTTCGAGGACGCGCTTGTCCTTCACGCCGCGGCGATCGATCTGCTCTTTGACCATCTGCTCGCGTATCCGTCTCGACATGTCGAAGGGGCCCCAGCTCATCGAAGAGCCTCCTTCAGTCTCTCGAATAGCTTTCGGCTGCCCCCTTGCCCCCGAGGCGCTCCGTTCATCCGAGGGTCTCCTTTATCTTTCTCTCCGCTTCATCGAGCGCCTTCCCCGCGAGGGCGCCGTCCCCTCCCCCTCCCTGCGCAAAATCCCTTCCGCCGCCTCCCCTAGCCCCCATCACTGCCCCGGCGGCCTTCATGAGCTCCCCCATGTTGAGCGGAACCTCGGGCGAGCACGCGAAGATAAGTGCAGGCGAGGCGCCCGCCAATCCGAAGAGAACGATCTTCCTTCCCGATTCTCGAATCTTCGTAGCCGTCTCGCGGAGGCCTTTCGCATCGCCCTCCTCGAAGAGCCGCTTGATAACGTCGAAGCCTCCCGCCGAGCCTGTCGGCGCGGAGAGCTCGGCGGCCCTGAAGCGGGCGAGCTCGCGCCCGAGCTCTTCGTTCTTCTTCCGCAGCTCCTTATTCTCGCCGACCACTTTCTCGACGAGCGCCCCCGCGTCCCGCCAATCCGTCGTGAACGTCGCCGCAATCGACGAGACGACCCGGTGCTTCGCGTCATAGTCCCGCGCAGCGCGGCCGCCGCAGATGAACTCGATGCGCGCGTTCCCCCGCACCTTCTCCATGCCGAGGATCTTGATGAGGCCGATCTCGCCCGTTGCCCGGACGTGAGTTCCACAGCACGTCGAGCCGTCGATGCCCTCGATCTCGACGATGCGAACGCGATCCACTCCTTCGGGGAGGCGCGACCTCAACACGGTCCCGCCGCGAGCGCGGTCATCCGTCATTCCCTGAAATTCCGCCGCGCCGACGACACGCTGCGTGATGGGAATGTTCTTGAATACGAGCTCGTTCGCGAGCGCCTCGACGGAGCCGATCTCCTCCTCGGAC
>JBGPBA010000156.1:0-4306 GCA_041481005.1 Candidatus Krumholzibacteriia bacterium
GATTACGGCGAACCTCGACCGCGAGAAGATTGAAATCGGCGTCCGCGAGCGCTATCTCCTCGAACGGCTCACCAAAGAGTTCATCGGGACGGGTGATCGGCCCGAGGACCGCGAGAACAAGCCCGTCCTCGTCATACGCGAGGGAGAATGGTTCGCCGCCGCGGACGGGGCGGTCGGCGGCGCCGTCCGCAAGCGGGCCGACGAGAAGCAGGGGGAGGCGGACGGTCTCGCCATGCCCGAGTTTCTCGTGGGCTTCGGCGAGAGGCTCACCCTCGAGACGAACTATCGCGTGAAGCTGGCGCCCGAAAGGGGGCTGAACAGGAACGGCGAGAAGCCGAACCCGCGGCTCAAGAGCTTTCGGGGGCTCACCGCCGAGTACGAGCGCTCGCTCGTGAGCGCCGACGGCGACCGGTGGCACCTTCAGATCGGACGCGACTACCTGCAGTGGGGAAGCGGAAGAGGGGAGGGGCTCATCTTCTCGAGGACGGCGCGATCGCTCGACAACGCCGGCGGACGATTCAGCGTCAAGTGGCTTACGATCAGCACCTACCAGGTCTTCCTCGACCCCGTGCTGCCGCGGCGACTCGCCGCGCACCGGCTGACGGCGAGCCTTCCGCGCGGCGCCTGGGTCGGCTTGAGCGAGACGGTCGTCTACACGCGCCGGAGCCTGGACGGCGTCTATTTCCTTCCGTTCGCCATCTACTACTCAAATCAGTGGAACGAACGGAAGGACGACAATGTTCTTTTCGCGATCGATTGGAAGGTGCCGCTCAGGCGCGGGCTCATCTTCTACGGAGAGTACCTCGCCGACGACGTCCAATACCAGAGAGACGATCTCTCGGGGCCCGACAGGCTCGGCTTCAACCTCTCGGCCGATGCGCTCTTTCTCGTGGCCGGCAGGGAGCTCGAGTGCACCGCCGGCTACACCCGCGTCAATATCTATACGTACGCGCACAAGGACTCCCTTTTCACGAGGTACGTGACGGGAAACGGCGATCCGCTGGTGAACCCGATCATCGGCTCGGCGCTCGGTCCCGACGCCGACCGCTGGAACCTGCGCGTCGCGTACTCGTTCCACCGGAGGGCGACGTTTGCCCTCGAGGGAACGGCCATCCGGCGGGGCGAGGGGAACGACGGCCGCGAGTGGCACCCCGGCCTCGACCACGATCCGCCCTTTCCAAGCGGGAAGGTGCTCAGGGAGAGAGCGATCGCCGCGAGCCAGCTCATTGATTTCGGCGGGGGGTCGCTCCTCTCGGCCGGCTGGGGCGTGAGGTCGCTCAGGGGCGGCCCGAACGACATCGACCGGAAGGACGGCTTCGGTTGGCTCGAGCTCATCCTGGATCTTTGATGCGGAAGGTCGCAAGCCTCGTTATTCTCTCGAGACCCCACAACGTGGCGGCGGCCGTTCTCTCGGTCGCGGTCGGTTTCTCGATGACCGGCTCGGGCGAATGGCCGTGGCTCGTCATAGCCGCCGCCGCCTTCGCGACGGCGGCGGGGCACACGGTGAATGACATCTACGATCTCGCCATCGACCGCGTGAACAGGCCGAGGCGTCCGCTCGTCTCCGGAGCGCTCTCCGTGCGCGGGGCCTGGGTCGAGTACATCGTTCTCGTGGCGGCGGCCCTGTTCATCTCCCTCTTTCTGCCGCGCGTCGCGACGGCCTGGATCATCGCCTGGGTCGTGCTTCTCCATCTCTACTCGGCGAAGCTCAAGAGAATGTTCCTCGCGGGAAACGCACTGGTCGCCGTGGTCGCCGCATCGGGCTTTCTCCTCGGGGCGTACGCGGGGCATGACGTCGGCGTGGGAGTCCTGCCCGCGGCCTATGCATTCCTGTTCGTCATCGGGCGGGAGATCGTGAAGGACGCGGCCGACCTCGAGGGGGACAAGGCGTTCGGGGCCGCCACGTTCCCGATCGTCTCGGGAACGAGGCCGGCGCTCGTGACGGCGGCGGCCATCTTCGGGCTGCTCTGCGTCGCGATCCCGCTGCCCGCGGAGCTCGGCCTCTACCGGAGCCTCTATGCGCTCATCATGCTCTGCTCACTCGTACCGATACTCATCGTCTCGATCGTGCTTGTCCTCGGGAACCGCTCCCTCGGGCTCGTGAGCTCGCTCCTCAAGGTGGGGATGTTCTTCGGCTGTGTAGCGTTCTACTTCGGGCCGAAGAGATGAGCTCGGCATCCGAGGCGGAAGGAAGATCATGAACGTCGGGATCGGAATCATCATTCTGTTGGCCGTTATCCAGGGGATCACGGAGTTCTTTCCAATCAGCTCGTCGGGGCACCTCGTCATCGCCGAGACGCTTCTCGGAATGCGAGGGGGTGCCGCGCGGCCCGGCGTCATTCTCGAGGTCGCCGTGCACGTCGGGACCCTCGGGGCGGTCGTCATTTTCTATCGCAAGAAGGTGCTCGAGCTGTGCAGGGCGCTCGTTTCTCTCGTCGTCTCGGGGAAACGGGGCGCGCTCACGCATCCGGGCGAGACGCGCTACATCGGGCTCGTGATCATCGCGACGATCCCGGCGGCCCTCATCGGCGGGCTCTTCAGCGCCAGGGTCGAGAGCGTGTTTGATTCGGCCGCGGCGACGTCGCTCCTCTTCGTCGCGACGGGCATCTATCTCCTGCTCAGCAGGCGGCCGGCCGCCCGGTGGGGCCTCACCTGGCAGTCGGCCCTCGTCATCGGGCTCGCCCAGGCGGTCGCGATTCTTCCAGGCTGTTCCCGAAGCGGCTGGACGATCACGACGGCGCTCCTTCTCGGAATCGGCTTCGAACAGGCGGCGGAGTTCTCATTCATCATCTCGATACCGGCGATCCTCGGAGCGCTCGTCCTCGAGCTCGTGAAGGAGCACACGGCCATCTCTACCGGCGCGGGCGTTCATCTGCTCATCGGGGTCGTCGTGGCGCTCCTCTCGGGCCTCGTCGCCCTCAAGCTCCTCATTCGGATTCTCACGAAGGGAGCCTACCATCGGTTCGCGTATTACCTGCTGCCGGTGGGGGCGGGGCTCTTCATCTACTTCCGGTTCCTGTCCTGAATCACCCACGGATCGATGCGCGCGCTCAGGCGAGCTCGGGTGTCCGTGGGCGCTTCTCGACCGAGGAGGTTCCTATGGATCGTTGTTCCCGTCTCCTGATCGTCGTCCTCCTTCTCTTCGGCCTCAGCGCCTCAGCCGCGGCATCCAAAACCTCACCGGCTCCTCCCGGCCTCGATCGCTTCGTGGCCCGGGTGATGAAGCAGTTCGAGGTGCCCGGCATCGCGCTCGCCATCGTCAAGGACGGCGCCGTCGTCGTCGCGAAGGGATACGGTGTCCGCACGCTCGGCGAGCCGGCCCCGGTCGATGCACGGACGCTCTTCGGGATCGCATCGAACACGAAGGCATTCACGGCCGCGGCGATCGGCATGCTCGTCGAGGAGGGGAAGCTCGATTGGGATGGGCGCGTCATTCGCTACCTCCCGTGGTTCCGGCTCGCCGATCCCTACGTCACGCGCGAGCTCAGGGTGCGGGATCTTCTCGTCCACCGCAGCGGCCTCGGCCTCGGCGCTGGAGATCTCTTGTGGTGGCCGCCCTCCACGTACGATCGGGCGGAGATCGCGCGACGGCTCTGCCACATTCCGCTCGCGACGAGCTTCCGGAGCACCTATGCCTATGACAACGTGCTCTACCTTGTCGCGGGCGAGCTCATCGAGGCGGTGAGCGGCGAGCCTTGGGAAGATTTCGTCGTGAAGCGCATCCTCGCCAGGGTCGGGATGACCGGGAGCATCGCCCGATGCTCCGATCTCGCAGCCGTAAAGAACGTCGCCACGCCCCACGCGCGGGTCGGGGGGGTCGTGCGCCGCGTGAAGCCGTTCACGATCGACAATACCGATCCGGCGGGAGGGATCGCCTCGAACGCCGAGGACATGGCCAAATGGCTCATCGCCCAGCTCGACTCGGGACGCGTGTCGAGCGGCCCCCGGCTCTTCAAGCCCGCCACGACGCGGCAGCTCTGGGGTATGGTGACCCCGATTCCCATCGGCGACCCGCCGAAGGAGCTCGCGGCGACGCGGCCGAATTTTCAGGGATACGCGCTCGGGCTCGGCGTCAGGGATTATCGGGGCCGAAAGGTCCTCACGCACTCGGGCTCGCTCCCCGGCTACGTCTCGAGGGTCGCGATGATCCCCGAGCTGAATCTCGGCGTCGCCGTCTTGACCAACCAGGAATCAGAATACGCATACGGGGCGATCACCTATTGGATCCTCGACCACTATCTCGGCGCCCCGGCGACCGATTGGCTCGTCGCGTACGGGAAGATCGGCGCGCGCGCGGACTCGACGA
>JBGPBA010000157.1:0-4298 GCA_041481005.1 Candidatus Krumholzibacteriia bacterium
CTGGCGCATTGATTACGTCGCCCTCGCCGCGATCTCCGGACGAGCGCGCCCGATGCGCATCCAACCTTATATGGTTTTCAAGGGCGGCGCTCCGGACGGGTCGGCTCTCGCAGCGCTGCGCGACGCGACCAAGAAGCTTGTCACTCTTCCCGGCGATACGTACAAACTGAAGTACCGTCTCCCTGCAAATCCGGATCACTATGAGCTCTTCCTCGAGAGCCGCGGGTACTACCTCGAGTGGATTCGGAAGGAGTGGATCGAAGAGGAGAACCCCGCTCTCCTCGCTCAGGTGCTCCTCGATCCGGAGGCGGCGCTCAGGCGCATGGCTCCCGAGTTCAAGCGCGTGGAGCCGCAGATGGAAAGCTGTTTCTGGAGGAGCCGTTATGCGAAGCCGTAAGGGAGCGATATGTGCCGCTGTGCTCCTCTTATCTTTGTTCGCACTCGGGTGTGCAGTGACGACGGTTCCGCGCGGGTATCTCGCGGGCGCGTCGGATCTGCCCGCGGACGTTTATGGAGGCTGGATCGAGCTCACGTGCTCGAGCGTCGGGAAGCCCGCTGTCCGGGTGTCAGGCGAGCTCATTGCCGTTGGAGGGGATTCGGTCTACGTCGTGAACGATTCGCTCCGCGCCATCGCGCTCGCCGATGTCACCTCGGGGCGTCTCGCTGCATACGGCTCCGACGCGATAGGGTTGGGGGTTTTGGTGTTTGTCGGGACCCTTTCGACCATTTCGAATGGTGCCTGGCTCGTCTTCACGATGCCGATGTGGATCATCGGAGGATCGGCGGCCGTGTCGGTGCGAACACATGAGCCGCTCGTCGACTATCCGCACAGAGGCTGGAGCTCGGTCGCGCCTTTTGCGCGCTACCCGCAGGGGCTGCCGCCGGGGCTCGATCGGAGTCGAATCAAGATCAAGCCGTTTGTAAGCTCACGCCTGACGCTGGGAGAGGCGGCTCGCTGAGGAGCCGACTCTCGACGACGCGGGGAACCTCTACTTCGTCCACCATTTCTATGAGAGCGGCGTCATGATAGAGGCGGACATCTACATGGCCGCGAAGCGGAACTAGTTTATCCTACTTCTGCCGCATTCTTGGCGACGTCTCCGAGGGAACCATGTGAAGGTCGGCATAGATGATCCAGTATGATTCGTCCTTGTCGCGCCGCAGCCAGAAGATGGGCTTCGTCGAATCGCCGAATGCACATCCGGCGCCGACGTAGCTGAATTCCGGAATCGCCCTCGAGGTGTCGCCCGTGGCGCCTCTGCGGCCCGCGTAAGGGTGCTCCTTCGATCTCTCGAGGTTCTCGACCGCGACCGCTCCGAACTTCAGGCGCCCCGCGCCGTGGATGGCCGCGCGATATTCGTCGCCGGGGACGCCGTTTCCATTGTATTTGGCAACGAGCCGCGGCTTCATCTTGTCGACATCGGCAAAGACGTTGAGGTCCGCAGGAAAAGTATTCCCGCAGAGCGAAATCCATTCAGTGAGGGCGGCCCTGATCATGTCTGCCTCCGCCGGGATGAAGGTCCGCGCCAACTCGCCAAAATCGGCGTAGTATACCTTGCGGATGCTCTTTGCGGTGTATCCGGGCGGGGGATCGAGACTTAACAACGATGTGTCGAGAGGCGCGTTCCATTCAAAGTTGTCTTCGATGACGGCCGGTTCACCTTCACGGAAGTCAACCCAGCCCGTGTGCTTCGCGCGGGGCGAACCAGGCGGCAAAAAATCCGCGAGGCGCAGATCGTAGAGGCTGGAGTCCGCCGAGTATCGAGGAAGAGAGTTGGTGATTTCGACGCGCACCGGCAATTCCGTATGAAGATCGACCCACGTGGAGAACTTCACCTTCGAGCGTTGAGGGAAGGGCCCACCTTCGTATATGGCGACGCTCTTCCCATGGTATCGCGCTCGGCGGACGAAGGCAAAATTCCATTTCTTATGCCACGTGGCCAAACGTTCCACCGGGTTCTCGTCGAGGCCCGTATCGAACGAAGGACCGGCCACGCTGGCTTGCCAAGAAGTGAATTCCTTTCGGGCGGGATAGAGCATAAGACTGTGGAACGGCTTCTCCTTGTTCGTGACGAGAACACTGTCGCCCCAGTCTATACGTGAGCCGTGCGAGCGATTGATCACGTATGTTCTTGTCCGCCATTCTCCCAGGGCCCAAGTTCGCACGCGACGGGTGACGTTCTCGGCCTTCCCCGCCTTCTCGAGCACCGCCGCAAAGGCCGGGATCGGGCCGTAGTATGCGCCTCGAATGAAATCGACTGTCGCGACAATCGCAAGGGCGGCTGCCACGGCTGCCGCGACGCGCGCGAACCTCGGGATCCGCGCAAGTCGTTGTGACACGGTGGGGCGGCGGGGCGCCGTGACGATGCCGGCCGCCCGCGCCCGCGCCGCTTCTTCCTCGACGCGCCCGACTGATTCGGTGTGGCGGGAGGCGTATTCGTCGAGGAGCGAATCATCTCTGAGGAGGGCCTCGCGGTAGCCCCTGCACGATCCGCAATGGGCAAGGTGGCGTTCGAGCATCTCCCGTTCATCGGGAGGCAGCGGCCGCCCGATAGACTCCTCGATTCTCAATCTCATTTCCTCGCAACTGCTATTCATCTCGCACCTCTTTGCTCTCGATGAGGCTTCGCAGCTCCCTGCGGGCGCGGCTCAGTCTCTGGTGAACCGCCGCCGTGGATATGCCCAGCGTCGCGGCCACACTCTCCGTGCTGTGGCCGTCCAGATAATAGAGAAGAAGGGGAATCCGATGCTGCTCGGGTAGCTCGCGAAGGGCACGCCTGAGGTCCATGAGTCTTTCTGATTCGACGTTCGGGCAATCCATCTCATGTGCCAAAGGACCCTTCTCGTTCATGCGTTTTCTGAGGAGATCGCGCGAGAGGTTGCCCGCGATCGCGGCGATCCACGGGCCGAATCTCGTGTGATCTTTGAGAGAAGCCAATTCCGTAAACCCTCGCACGAGTGTCTCCTGAGTCAGGTCTTCCGCGTCCGCGGCGTTGTCGACGATCGCCAGGCAGATCGCGTAGAGGCGCCGCGCGTACCCTTTCCCGAGCTCCGCGAACGCCCGAGTTTCTCCGCGCAGACAAGCCGCCACGAGGACTTCGTCGCTTTTCTTCTCCACGAGATCCCCCGTTTGCTCTCTACTCTAGGTAGACGGAGCAGGAGATGAATTCCTGACAATGAATATTCTCATGGATGAGACGCGCGATCAATCGGATGCGCCCGGCGTCCGTCCGAATTCCTTGGCTGGGACGCATTTCGGCCACGACCCGTATCCCGGCCTTCATCGAGCTGATTCTCCAGGAGAGATGCCGCGAGTCGAAAATAATGTTGAAATCGCCCCCATGACTATGATAAAATTCAATTTCTTCTTAGGGCATAAATCAGCTCAATGTTCTTTTCTCGTCAACGAGGAGGGGTGTCATGAAGCTTGGAGTCTTGCTTCTGGCTGCCATGATGCTTGCCCTTGCGGCTCCCGCATCGGCATGCTATTTCGGCACCGTCACGCCGTCCGCGGATTGTTCCGGCTGGACGGTCTGCGGAACGGTTCTCGACAGTGACCACGCAGTGAACGTTATAGTCAAAATGACGCTCTTGCAGGGCAACACCGTCATCTCCACGGTCTGGGACACGGTGACCGTCGGCACCGCACGTTGGGATTTTTGTGTGTCAGGCTCCTGGAAGATGGAGCTGTGCGGGGACTACACCGCTTACGGATGGATCTGGTTCGATCAGGAGCTTCCCGACGCGCGCGATTTCAGCGTGCCTTTCAATTGTCCGTGCGGGGGGGGCGGCTGCCATTACACGCCGGGATACTGGAAGAACCACGCGGAGAACTGGCCACTCACGAGCCTCGTCATCGGTGGGGTGACGTACAACCAGTCCCAGCTCCTCGGCATCCTCAATACGCCAACGAGGAAGGATGCGACGATCATCTGCGCGCATCACCTCATCGCGGCAATGCTGAACGTCGCCGGCGGGGCGGACAACTCGATCCAGGGAAAGATCGACGCCGCGAATGCTCTTCTGACGACCTATCCGGTCGGGAGTAACCCGCCCAAACCGCAGCGCCAGTGGATCCTCGACGTGAAGGACGATCTGTGCGCGTACAACGAAACGATAGTGCCGGGATGCGGGTGCAGCACCCCACCTGGGGCGAGGGTATGGTTTTGAATAGCCGGCTGCAGGATGACGACGAGACCGTAGACGTGGTGTTCGAATCGGTCGGGATTAAACGTCTGGCGGCGAGCCTGGCGAACCTGACAATTATGCATTAAGACAGTCGGCACAGAGGACGAAAG
>JBGPBA010000158.1:0-4295 GCA_041481005.1 Candidatus Krumholzibacteriia bacterium
CCCCGCCGAAGAACTCAAAGAAAACGTCTGAAGCAAGCGTTGGAACAAGCTGTGAATGCATAAGGTCCATAGATCTGTGAATGAAGGCGAGTCCCGCGGGGTTCCACCAGATCGCCGTGGCGTCATCCGCGATCGCTACGTAGCTCTGCCCCATGGCGTTCGCGCGCGCCCCCGGCGGAATAATGAGGCTCGATGCCCCTGCCTCGCCCTGAGCCCAAAGGGTTCCCGCTCCGAGCGGGATCACCAGTACAAGCGCCGCGCAGATAATGAGTTTCTTGAACATACCGAGGTCCTCCATTCTACCCCTGTCTACCTAATGTATAATAGCGGGGACCGTGTCCGGTCAAGGAGTTTGGCTCCTCTCCCCTGGAATCCTCCCCGTACGCGAAAACCCATCGAACTACCCCCTACCTCAGCAGGACGGCCTTTCCCTTGACCGCGTCCTCGCGGTGGTACGAGCCCGGGAATTCGACCTCGAGCACGTACAGGTACGTTCCATTCGCCACGCGGTCTCCCGCCGTATCCCGCCCTTCCCAGATAATGCTGTTGAACCCTTCCGCGGCCGCGACCTTCGTGTGCCAGATCTTGATGCCCGACACCGTATAGACCGAGAGCGTTACCTCCGCCGGGCTCGTCACCTGAAACACGAAGTTCGTGACGTTGGAGAACGGATTCGGGAAGTTGAACACGTCGCTCACCGTGTAGAGCCCCTCCTCGACGATCTCGAAGTGGAGCGTGTCGCTCGCGGAGGCCCCGAGGTTATCGAAGGCCTTGAGCATCACCGTGTGGGGCCCGGGCGCCATCCCCGGCTGGAGCGGGTACTCGACCCTTCCCTTCGACGAAGAGCCGTGGTCGTATGTAAAGAAATCGGTCACGTACACGGGAAAGCCGCTCCCATCGAACTCGAGGAAGATCGAGCTCTGCGGGTCGGTCCCGAGTATCGCAATCCCGTCCTCGTCCGAGATCTCGGCGATGAGCTTCGCCCCCTGCTTCACCTTCGTCGCCTGCCCCGCGAAGTAGAGGTTGATCGAGGGCGTCCCCGTATTGGGCGGCAGCGTGTCGGCGAGCATGATCCGCAGCGTGTCGACCGCCCCGACGGCGTCGCGGCTCTGCGAGGTCGCGTAGCTGCGGATGCGAGCCCCGAAACCGGTACGGCAGCGGCGCGGCACGACGAACTCGGCCTGGAAGCGGCCCTGGACGACGTCGAACGATCCCCGAAACAACTCCCTCCCCGGATGAACGTAATCCAGCGTATACCGAATCGTGTCTGGGGGCGGCCCGAGATCGATTTCGAGGAACACCTGGTGCACATAATGCTCCGCCTCCTCCACGATCACGTCCGCCGAACCGTTGAACGAGGCGTCGACGCCCCCGCCCGCGCGGACGGCGCCGTTCACCCGGTACTTGTGCCCGGTGAGCATCGTATCGACCGCCGCCGTCTCGTGCCTTACCGCGTAGGCCGGCATGGCAAGCGTGAGGGCCGGGTCGCCGATGAGAACGTACTTCGAGTTGTCGCTCTCGTAGCCGTAGCGCGTCGCGACGAACATCTTGGCGACCTCGAGGGCGTAGCCGATCGGCTCGGTCCCCGTCGAATCCTTCGACGTGAAGAGCCTCCGATACGTCTCGACGTTCAGGAACAAGTTGGGGGTCTCATACGTCGGCGCCGCGGCGGCGATCACCGCGATCGCGCCCCCCTGGTCGAACGTGACCATGTTCTGACCGAAGCTCCGATGGTACGGCGATTCGAGGTCGCCGACATCGCACGAGAAGGACATGACGAGGGGCCGGCGGTTCGCGTTGGTGAGCGAGTAGATGTCGGTATTGACCATGACCCGCTCGTCCGCCCACTGGAGCGGGCCGCCGTGCCCGACGTAATTCACGATGAGCGAGCCCTCGCTCCATGCATTGAGAAGATCGCGCCTCGCCGCCGGCTTCACATCTCCGACGAACGGATAGTCGTGCAGATAGACCTTCCGGATGTCGATCGAGCGCGGAAGCGGACCCGTGCGGCGCGAGATGGCCTCCGCGTCCCCGACGAACCCGTAATCCCTATCGGTCGTGCTCGAGTACTCGTCGTCGGCGACGAGGATCATCTTGTCGCGCCACGCGCCGAAGTCGGGATGCTCCTCGTAGTCGACGATTCGCTGGGCCCACGCGGTCGCTTCCCGGTCGGTGAGCACGGTCATCCGGCCGATGGCGAGGTCGGGCACCCCGTCATTCGTGGCGTCGAGCTTGACGAAGAAGTCCTCATCCTCGATCCCTTCTGATTCGGTGAGATAGCCAATGTTGATATAGAGAGGGAGAAGATCGTTGCCCTGGTGAAGAACGTCCCGCGGGTCGTACGTGCCGTTCCCGATGAGGAGCACGTACTTGAGCCTCGGCTCGCCGCCCGTCCCGCATGCTCCCTTATCGTAGAGGAACTTGAGGTAGTTGCGGATGGCGACCGGGTCCTTGAGGCCGCCCGAGAAGTTGGCATAAACGTCCTCGACGTCCACCGCCTTGACGACCGGGTTCGCCACGCCGGGGAGTGTGCGCTCGTGAAGGCCCTTCAACATAAGCGCCGCTCCCTGGAATCGCGCGTGATAGACAATGACCATATCGGGGCACGCGACCTCGTCACGGAGCGACGGCACCCGTCGAAACTCGAGCAGCGGGCGCTTGAGCGCCGTTCGGGAAACGGCGATGTAATGGCGCGCGTAGCCCCCGAGAGAATCGGCGAAGACGATGCTCCCCGCGCCCGGCTGCCATCCGGCACAGAGCACGGGGGAAGCGGGGTATGTGACATCGAAGAGCAGGCGTTCCCCCGGCGGGAAACCCCCGAGCGCGTAGCTCCCTTTGAGCGGTCTCACCGGGGCGAAGAAATCGAAGGCACCAAGGCTCGCTTTGAGCTTGCGCTGATAAAATATCTCGTACCAGAAAACGTATGCCTCGTCGTCGGTCCTTGCCCTGAAGACGTTGCTCCGCAGAGAGTCGAGATTCGCGACAGGAGCGATGAGCGTTTTCATCCCGGCGGGGTTGTAGTTGTAGGAAACGGTCCAGGTCAGCTTGCCGGCGAGCGCCTCGTTGACATAATAGGTCGCCGAGTGCGACCCCGTCGTGGGACTGTAGCCGACCGTTTTGAGCACCCCGTTCGGGCTCGCGATGTCGGTGCACTGAAAGTCGCTGGAGAAGGTCGAAACCCCGCTCCCGAGGAAAACCCAGAACCACCGGCCGTCGGCATAGATCGGATCGTAGAGCTGGTCTTCCTCTCTATGGATGCGCTCCTCGTACGTGGTGATGACCGTATCGGCGCCACTCGCGGGCGAGACATCCCGGTCTTCCATGCGCCGCGGCGCGCCCGAGAACGTGCCGCCCCACGTGAGCCAGTAGACGTTCGTCGTCGCGTAGAGATGCTTGCGGTAGGTGCGGGCGTCCTTCGAAGGGTCGTAATCCTTCACCCATCCGTTCACGCCGAGACCGTAAAAGAATATCGTGTCCCCCGGCGAGAACTCCCCCGCCGAGCCCCCGCGCACGAGGATCGCCTGCTCCGAGAGATGGTAGCTGTCGAGGAAGCTTCCGCCCTGCTCGATGCTGTCGGGCTGCTGGGCCGCGCTCCCGGCGAAAAGCCTGATCGTCGCCGGGTCGACCGTCGACGGATCGACGGCCGCGCTCATGAGGGCGTCGTACGTGATGAAGTAGATTCCTTTGTCCCGGACCGCGATCTTCACCCAGTTGTCGGACAGGGCGAACTCGAACGGCGTCCGCGCGGCGGCCGGCGCCGCCTCGGCGGCACGCTTCCACGAGAAGGCCTGATCGCCGTTCACGGCGAGGTCGGCGTAGAACGGAGACCCCGCGACTTGTCCCGCCGCGGCCTGCCGGAACGACAGGCGTATGACGACCCGCCGCGCGCACGAGAGACGCCGCCCCTCGGGATCGAAGAGCACCGGGGTCAGATCGACGTACGCAAGATGACGTTTCCGGAAGGTGCCGACGCCCGAGAGGCGCGCGAAGCGCTGCTCGGCGAGCGGCGGCGCTGAAGCGAGGGCGCGCCGCTCCTCTGCGAACGAGCCCTTCTCCAGGTAGACGCGGGGAAGGACCCCCTCGATAAAGGAGCTCTCTTCGCCGAGAATCTCCATCGTCACGCCGTCTGCGGCGGGAACCTCGAAGAGAAAGCGGCGCGCCGGCAGAAGCGGGGTCCCTTCGCGATCGAGGCACGCGAAGCCGGGGACGGAAACGGCGCTCAGGCTGTCTTTCCCCTGGCCTTCCGCCGCACGGACAATCGGCGCGGGAATCGTGAACTCCACCGTCACGCTCCC
>JBGPBA010000159.1:0-4282 GCA_041481005.1 Candidatus Krumholzibacteriia bacterium
AAGATGACGAATGCGATCGAGTATTTGACGAACATGACCTTGCGGACGAAAAAGTAGCGGAACTCGATGAGCTTGTCGATGTACTGGTTCGGCCGCTGCTCGAAGGGAATCTCGATGTTGAGCCCGATCGAGAGCCCATGCCCTTCCTGGGCGCCCCGGTTCGC
Organism: Candidatus Krumholzibacteriia bacterium; assembly: GCA_041481005.1. Classification (GTDB taxonomy): domain Bacteria; phylum Krumholzibacteriota; class Krumholzibacteriia; order Krumholzibacteriales; family Krumholzibacteriaceae; genus SSS58A. The sequence continues at coordinate 165 of JBGPBA010000159.1, forward strand.
CGCCTCCATGACGCCCGGGCCCCCGCCCGAGATGACGGCGAAGCCCTCTTTCGCGAGCTTCGTGGCGAGCTCACGGGCCGCCTCGTACTCCCATTCCCCGTCGCGCGCCCTCGCCGAGCCGAAGAAGGTGATTGCGTTCGAGACGGGCGCAAGCGTGTCGAAACCTTCGACGAACTCGGCGATGATCTTGAACAGACGCCACGTATCGTGGATGTTTATCTCGTCGAGCAGATACTGCTTCTTGCCCGTCTCCATGAAAAACCTCCCGGTGAGGGTTGGGCCCAGACCGCCCATCGCGCCGATTTCTCGGCCTTGCATTTCTTGCAGGATAGGATAAAATCTAAATGGGAATCAAGAAAGATCGAGGTTTGCCATGCCGAAAACCATTTACGGCGAAAAGGGCGGTCAGGTCGAATCGTACGAGCTCGCCACTTCGCATCGATGCGACGAGCGCGGCTGGGTGCTCTTCCCGTGGGAGAAGCGGGAGGCAAAGATCGACCCTGAGACGATCCACATCGTCCATATTCTCCCCGGGGCGACCCGCGGCAACCACAGCCACCCGCGCGTGGCCGAATGGATCTGCCCCATCGAGGGGGAAGGCCTCCTGCGGTGGCGTTCGCCGTCCGGCGACCTTCTCGAGCTCCACCTCGAACCGCAGCGCAATTGCATCAAGATCAGGCCGGGGGTCGCGCATGCGATCACGAACATTGGCTCGGGAGAGTTCCTGCTTCTAGCCGCGCGCGAAAAGGATCCCGAGGGAGACCTCACCGAGCCCGACAAGATCGTCTGAATCGAGCCGGCACCGCGCATGAGGGCAATCTACTTCGACGGCACAAGGCTCGGGGAGACGCAGCTCCCGAGGCCGCGCCTTCGTCATGGTGAGGCGCTCATCCGAGTATACCTTGCGGGCATCTGCTCGACCGACCTCGAGATCGCGCGAGACTACATGGGCTTTCGCGGGATACCGGGGCACGAGTTCGTGGGCACGGTCGAGGAGGCGCCGACTCGGAGCCTCGTCGGAAAGCGGGTCGTCGGCGAGATCAACGTCCCCTGCGGACGCTGCTCAGCCTGCGCGGCGGGCCTCGGCAAACACTGCGCGGCCCGAAGCGTCCTCGGTATCAGCGGGCGAAACGGCGCCTTCGCCGAGCTCCTCGCCCTCCCCGAGAAGAACCTCCACGTCGTCCCGGCACGGCTCTCCGACGAGGCTGCCGCCTTCACCGAGCTGGTCGCCGCGGCGTGCGAGTTTCCCGAGCGGATCGAGATCGGACGCCGGGACACGGTCATCGTCCTCGGCGACGGGCGGCTCGCCGCCATGGCAGCCCAGGTGGCGACGCTGTACACAAAGAGGGTCTCCGTGCTCGGAAGAAACCCCGTGAAGCTCTCGGCGCTTCGGAGGCTCGGGCTCAAGACGTACCGCCCCGGGGACGCCTCGAGGCTCCGCCGCAGCGCCGACATCGTCATCGAGTGCACGGGGTCGCCTCGCGGCCTTCCCCTCGCCGCGAAGCTCGTTCGCCCGCAGGGGGCCATCGTCCTCAAATCGACCTATGAAGGGAACCTCGACTGGAATCCGGCGCCGATCGTCGTCGACGAGATTATCGTGGCGGGCTCCCGCTGCGGCCCGTTCGACACGGCCCTCAAGCTCCTCGCGCGCGGCAAAGTAAAGGTGCTCCCCTTCCTCACCGCCGTGTATCCGTTCGAGCGCTGGAAAGAGGCGTTTCGCGCGGCGCGGCGCGCCGGCTCATTCAAAGTGCTTCTTCGAATCTCCTGAGACGTCGATTCTCTCACAGCGGGGCGGGCATCCCGTCGAGGCCGAGGGCGCGCTCGTCGAGATGCGAGGTATCGCCGAAGGTGCGAAGGCGTGGACGAAAGTCGAGGACGACCGTTGTGATCGAGGCGTTCGGAAGGGAAAAAGACCAGAGGTTGTCGATGTCCATGTCGAGAAGAGCCGTCAGGTAGCCGCAGATGACGCCGCCGTGCGTGATGATCGCGATGTCGCCGGTTCCGGAGGAGGCGATCAGCTTCTCCACGATGGAGACGACGCGAGTCCTGAACGAATGGAGGTCTTCGCCGCCCTCGAGCCGGACGGCCGATGGCTTTCGGTACCAGGTCTCGATCTTATCGGGCGCCTCCGCGCGAATCTCTCTCACGAGCCTCCCCTCCCATTCGCCGAGGGAGATCTCCCTCAACTCAGACGATATCTCGCAGGGGTATTCGGCACCGAGGGCGAGGTGCATCGTCTCGAGGGCGCGCTCGGCGTCGCTCGAGTAGACGGCGGCGAGATCGAGCGTCTTGAGCCGACTCCCAAGGAACAGGGCCTGCCTTCTTCCGGTGGAGCTGAGCGGCACCTCGAGGCACTGCCCCTGCACGCGATGCTCGCTGTTCCACGACGACTCCGCGTGGCGCACGAGGTGGATTTTTCGAAGCTCGGTATTCACGAGCGCCTCCCATTTCAGGCCGGAACATTTCACGCAACCCGCGTGTAAGCATAGTCTAGCAGGGCGCTTGTAAATACTCAAGATGCCTTGCCAATGCCGAGGCTTTCGGCTACCTTTACGGTGCCGTGCAGCCTGAATCAACGCAGGCCGGCTGGCGCGGGATCAAGGCTGCGACAACGAGACGAATCTCCCCGGAGACACGGAGCATGCTGAGGCGCTGCCTTCTCATTTTCATCGCCTTCTCTTGCGCTGCGCCCGGCGCGGCGGGCGCGGCGGCGAGCCTCACCCCTCTTTCGCGATCGCTCGTCGAGGGCCCATCGCGAACGGCGTGCTTTTTCAACGCGTCGCGGAACCTCATCCTCGGTACAGGCGCCGGAATCGTGATCTTTGGGGCCGCAGATTCATTCGAGAAGCTCTCCTTTCTGCCACTCGACGGGAAACCATACGACATGGCGGTCAGAGGGACGTATGCATACGTCGCGGCCTTCGAGTCGGGACTCGAGGTAATCGACCTCAGCGACGTAAGAGGCCCCCGCGAGGTCTTCACATTCCGTGCGCCCCGAGTCGTGAGCTGCGCCGTTTCCGATAGCGGCGCCGCCTCCAGCGGCGGCCTCTTTCTCGCAGACGTCGACGGCGGACTGCTCGCATTCGATCTTGCGCGCCCCGGGGCCCCTCTCGCCAAAGGGGAAAGGGTTCTTCCCGCTCCCGCCGTCGACCTGGCCGCCGAGCGAGACATTCTCTGCGTTCTGTCCGCGCACGTATTCACCGTCTACCGGGTGCTCGAGGGAGCCGCATTGAAAAGCCTCGCCGAAGTGAAGATTCCGGCCGCGAGCGGCGCATTCGACGTCAAGAACGGAGCGCTCGGCGGCGGCATTCTCTGCGTTATCTCATCGCAGGGGGAGGCGAGGTGCTGGGATCTTTCGACGCCCGACGAGCCGATCTCACTCGGTGCGCTCGGCCTCAAGAACGTGATCGACGTCTCGCTCGATTCCGGAGGCGGGATGTGCGTCACCGGGAAGCTGGACGTCGTGCCTTTCAAGGTGACGAGAGGAAAAGGGTCGACGGGCGCCGGCCCCGCGGCTCGCCTGATTGTCGGGAAAGCGATCAAGGGATTGGGCGTCAAGCGCCTCGCGGACACCGGGGATTCGGGAAGCGCCCCGCTCGAGAACGAAGCACTCGCCGCCTTCCGCGCCGCGGGCGATCGACTCGCGCTCATCGAGCCTTTCGGCGGCGCGAGCCTTTTCGGCTATGACGGCCGCCGAGGCAAGGGCCGAGCTCTCGGCCGCTTCGAGACCCGCGGATTCGCCATTAATCTCGTCGCCGCTCGCGGCCTTCTCTACGTTGCCAATAACCTCGACGGCGTGCGTATCGGGCGCGTCGGCGGGGACGGAAAGGTCGAATGGATCGGGCACCTCGCAGTGGAGGAGGCTCGCGACGTCGCCCTCGATGGATCAAGCCTCTTCATCGCCAATGGGAAATCGGGGCTCGTCGTCGCGGACGTCTCCGATCCCGGGACTCCCAGGATCGTCGGGCGCTATCCGTCGCCTCATTTTCTCGATGCGCTCCCCGACCTCCTGCGAGGCAGCCAGCCCGCGTACTATCTCTGCGCGCTCACCGTCCGCGGCGGTAAGGCGTACTGCGCCGCGGGACTCGGCGGAGTCGAGATCATCGACGTCTCCGACC
>JBGPBA010000160.1:0-4253 GCA_041481005.1 Candidatus Krumholzibacteriia bacterium
CAGAGCGAATCATTCTGACGGAGGATTTCGCATGGACATAGCACCGAAGCAAGTGATGGATCTCCGCGCGAAAACGGGCGCGGGGATGATGGACTGCAAGCGCGCGCTCGCCGAGTGTGGCGGGGATTTCGAAAAGGCGATCAAGAACCTTCGCGAGAAAGGGCTCTCCCAGGCTGCCAAGCGGGCGGGCAAGGTAGCGAAGCAGGGGATCGTGTTTTCCTACATCCATCCGGGGGCGAAGATCGGCGTGCTTCTCGAAGTGAACTGCGAGACCGATTTCGTGGCGAGGACTCCCGACTTCCAGAATCTCGCGAAGGACCTCACGATGCAGGTGGCCGCGGCGTGTCCCCTCGTCGTCCGCCGCGAGGATCTGCGGCCCGAGATCGTCGAGCGGGAACGGGAGATCTACCGGAACCAGGCGCTCGCGTCGGGCAAGCCCGAGAAGGTGCTCGACAAAATAGTTGAAGGGAAGCTCGAGAAGTTCTACCATGAGGCTTGTCTGTTGGACCAGCCGTTCATCAAGAACGATGAGGAGAGCGTGGGGCAGATCGTCGCGGCGGTGATCGCCAGGCTCGGCGAGAACATCGTCGTTCGACGCTTTGCCCGCTTCCAGCTCGGGGAGGATTTGACCTGAATCGGAAGCTGAGGGGATCACGACGGCGGTAGTATCTCGGGGCGCAGGAGGAGTTTTCTCCTGCGCCTTTTTGCAGTCGGGGACGCATTCGCGGCGGTCGGGCGGGCAATCCGACGCCGATCCGGAAACGGAGGGAGTGCCGGGTGAAGAAGAAGCTGCGCTTCGGGAGGCTGCTCCTCAAGGTGAGCGGTGAAGTATTCGGCGGCGAGGATTCGAGCATCGATTTTGACCGCGTCGAGGGGTTCGCCGCGGAGCTCAAGGGGGCGGTCGAGGCGGGGAGCGAGATCGCCGTCGTTCTCGGCGGCGGCAACATCGTCCGGGGATACCGGGCGAGCGAGCGCGGGGTCGACCGTGTCGCCGCCGACAGCATGGGAATGCTGGGCACGATCATCAACGCCATCGCGCTCCAGGCGGCGCTCGAGCGCACCGGGCTCGAGGCGCACGTGATGACCGCCATCGCGATGGAGCAGTACGCGGAGCCGTATATCAGGCGGCGCGCGCTCGATCACCTCGAGAACGGGCGGGTCGTCATCCTGGCGGGAGGAACGGGCAACCCGTACTTCACGACCGACACCGCGGCGGCGCTCCGCGCGGTCGAGGTGGGGGCGCAGGCGCTCCTGAAGGGGACGAAGGTCGACGGCATCTATGATAGCGACCCCGTGACGAACCCGCGCGCGAAGCTGCTCCGCCACCTGCGGTACATCGACGTGCTCAAGAATGACCTGCGCGTCATGGACGCGACGGCGGTGGCGCTGTGCCGGGAGAACGGCATCCCCATCGTCGTATTCAACATTATCACGAAGGGAAATCTGCGGAAGGTGCTGGAAGGGAAACTCTCCGGGACCATCGTTTCATGAGGAGGTCGGTCCATGGAAGCGGTCAAGACGATCTACCAGACGGCCGAGAAGCATATGAAGGCGACCATTGAAAAGACGGAGGCGGAGCTCACGACGATCCGGACGGGAAAGGCGTCACCCTCGCTCCTGGACAGCATCAGGGTCGAGTATTACGGGTCCAAGGTGCCCCTCAAGCAGATCGCGAACGTCGCCGTTCCCGATCCGAAGCTCATCACGGTGCAGCCGTGGGAGAAGCAGCTCGTCGGCGAGATTATCAAGGCGATTCAGACCTCGAACCTCGGGCTGAACCCGCAGAGCGACGGAGCGTTCATCCGGATTCCCGTGCCGGCCCTCACGGAGGATCGGCGCCGGGAGCTCGCCAAGGCGGTCAAGCACCTGATCGAGGAGGCGAAGGTCGCCATCCGCAACGTCCGCCGCGACGCGATCGAAAAGGTCAAGAAGCTCGAGAAGGACCACCAGGTCTCGGAGGATGATTCCCACCGCCATCAGAAGGAGATCCAGGACCTCACCGACAAATCGATCGAAGGCCTCGAGAAGGTCCTTGCCACGAAGGAAAAAGAGATAATGGAGTTCTAACGGCGGCCGACGGGAGCCGGGGGCCCACGAATGTCGGCGGCCGTGTCCGGCGGACGACTGCGAGTAGGCGCGAGCGGGGAGACAGGGATCAATGGACGACCGGGTCGAGCGCGACATACGCGAGCTGAAGAAGAATCCGAATCTGCCTCGGCACGTGGCCGTGATCATGGACGGGAACGGCCGCTGGGCGCACAAGCACCATCGCCCGAGGCTCGCGGGGCATCGAGCCGGCACCGAGGCGGTGCGCGAAACGATCCGGACGTCCGTGAAGCTCGGTATTTCGGCGCTCTCACTTTTCACGTTCTCCCTCGAGAACTGGCGGCGGCCGCGGCTCGAGGTCGAAGGCCTTATGTTGTTCCTGAAGGAGGTCCTTCATTCCGAATACCTCGAGCTCAGGGAGAACAACATTCGGCTGAGGGCGATGGGACGGCTCGACATGCTTCCTCGAGACACGCTCCGCGTGCTCCAGGAGACGATCGAGGGCCTCTCGAGCAACACGGGGATGATCCTCAACCTGTGCCTGAGCTACAGCGGTCGGGGCGAGATCGTCGACGCGGCGCGTAAGATAGCGCGCGCCGCCGCGGCGGGGGAGCTCTCCGAGTCCGACGTCGACGAGAACAGCTTCCGGAAATACCTTTATGAGCCTGAGCTCCCCGATCCCGACCTTCTCATCCGTACGAGCGGCGAGCTCAGGATCAGCAACTTTCTGCTCTGGCAGCTCGCGTACACGGAAATCGTCGTGACGGACACCCTTTGGCCCGATTTCAGGGCCGAGCATCTGTGCGACGCGGTTCGGGAGTACCTCGGCCGCGAGCGCCGGTTCGGCAAGGTGAAGGCAGGGAGCGGTCATGGGGACGAATGACGAACGAGCGGTCGCGGAGGCGGCGCTCCTCACCCCGCGAAAGCCTCAGTCGGTCGCGAAGCGCATTCTCGCCTCGGCGATATTTCTCCCGTGCCTCGTCGTGATCGCGCGGCGGGGCGGATACTACTTCCTCGGTCTCATTGACATCATGATCCTCATCGGCCTCTGGGAGTTCTACCGGATGATGGAGGCGAAGGGACTGCGTCCGTACAAGACGATGGGGATCCTGAGCGGTCTCGCTCTTTCCTGGTACGTTTTCTTTCAGCAGGGGGTCTACGCGAACCTGCTGCTCAGCATCATTTTCATCGGCACGATGACGCTCGAGCTCGCGAGAAAGGACAAGGGGCTCGCCGTCTACCACATCTCGGTGACCGTTTTCGGCGTCTTTTACGTGGCGTGGCTCGGGAGCCACCTCATCCTTCTGCGGGAGCTCCCCCACCTCAAGGGGCTCGACTATTCGATGGGCTTCTCCTTCGTCATCGTCGCGTTCGCGCTGACGTGGTGCTACGACACCGGCGCATACTTCATCGGGAGCTGGTTCGGGCGTCGGCAGATCCTGCCGAGCGTGTCGCCGGGGAAGACGATCGAGGGCGTGCTCGGAGGGATCGTCCTCTCCGTCATCGGGATCCTCGTCGTGCGCCGTTTCCTGGCGCCGTACCTGAGCCTGATCCAGGCGATCGGGCTCGCGTTCTTCGCCTCGATCGTCGGGCAGCTCGGCGACCTCGCCGAATCGATGATCAAGCGCGACGTGAAGATCAAGGATGCATCGAAGACGATACCGGGTCACGGGGGCGTCCTCGACCGGTTCGACTCACTCCTCTTCACGTCTCCATTGCTCTACTATTTGCTGAAGTACGCGATTCTCAAGTGAGCGGTGATGAAACGAATCGTCATACTCGGCTCGACCGGCTCGATCGGACGCTCTGCGATCGAGATTCTCGAACGCGCTCGTGAGGAGTTCGACGTGGTCGGCCTCGCGGCAGGAAGCAACGTCGAGGAGCTCGAGCGGCAGCTCGCCCTTTTCCCGGCGGCGCGCTTCACGCTCCGCGATCCGGGTGCGCTCGCCGAGCTCGCGTCGAAGAGAGCGTCGCTCGGGAGCCGCGCGGTCGGCTCGGGGAGCGCCGGGCTCATGAGCCTCGTTCGCGAGACGAGGCCCGACCTCGTCGTGAACGCGCTCGTCGGGGTCGCGGGTCTCGTCCCCACCGTCGTCGCGCTTGAGAACGGCTGCGCCGTGGCGCTCGCCAACAAGGAGACGCTCGTCAGCGCGGGCGAGCTCATCACGCGGATCACCTCGCGGACGGGCGGGCTCCTGATTCCGATCGAC
>JBGPBA010000161.1:0-4239 GCA_041481005.1 Candidatus Krumholzibacteriia bacterium
CCGTCCTTTTCGCCCCGGCGGTGACGGTCGACGTGGAGACGGTGCCCTCGCCGGATGCCGCGAGGTCGCCGAGTCCGCCCCAGGTCGAACGGGCGCTCGGAGCGATCGAACGCATCGCCGAGAACCCGCAGGACGCGGCCGCCTACGAGCGCGCGCCGCGGCCGTCCGAGCTTCAGAATGTTTCGGGAGAGCTCGCCCACTACGTCATCATCACGAGCCCGCAGTTCGCCTCGAGCTTCCAGCCGCTGGCCGATCTCAAGGCGCGCATGGGGCTTCGAACGCGGATCGTCGACACGGGTTGGATCCTCTCCAATTTCTCCGGCGCCGACACGCAGGAGAAGATTCGGAACTTCATCAAGTACGCGTACGCGAACTGGCAGACCAGCTACGTGCTCCTCGGCGGGGACGACGACGTCATCCCGCACCGCGGCTTCTACGTGAAGTTCGGCACGACGATCGACGCCAACATTCCTTCGGATCTCTATTATGCCGGCCTCGACGGCAACTGGAACACGGACGGCGACGCCTACTTCGGCGAGCCCGGCGAGGAGGACCTGCTGCCCGAGGTGACGGTCGGGAGGCTTCCCGTCGATTCCGAGCAGGAGATCGCGAACGCCATCCACAAGATCGCCTCGTACTCGCGCGTACCCGTCGCCTCTCAGTGCACGAGCGCCCTCATGCTCGGAGAGCTTCTGTGGTCGATCGGGGGCGTCAACACGTACGGCTGCGACTACAAGGACGAGATCCTCTACGGCTCCTCGAATTTCGGAATGACGACCGCGGGAATCCCTTCTTCCTTCACGCGGATGACGCTCTACGATCGCGATCTCGGCTCGTGGGGAAAGGCGCAGCTCCTGCCGATTCTCAACGCGGGCGTCAACCTCGTCAATCACCTGGGCCACTCGAGCTTTCTCTCGGTGATGAGGCTCGCGAACACCGATATCTCGCTGCTCACCAATGACGGCGCGCACGCGAGCTACTTCGTCTGCTATTCGCAGGGATGCTACGCCGCATCCTTCGACAACCGCGACGACGCGGGAGTCGTCCACGCGGAGGACTGCATCGGGGAGAATCTCATCACCGGCCCGAACGGCGCCGCCGCCTTCGTGGGCAACACGCGCCTGGGGTGGGACGCGCCCAACACGACGTGCGGCGTCTCCCAGCTCTTCGACCGGCGGTTCTTCGACGCTCTCTTCGGGGAGGGAATCGTGAATATCGGAGATGCCCTCGACGACTCGCGACTCGACAACGTCTCCTCCATCTCCTACGACGGCGTCCGCTGGGTCTACTACGAGCTCTGTCTCCTCGGCGACCCCGCCATGCCGGTCTGGACCGCCGCGCCGCGAACGCTCTCCGTCGCGCACGATTCGGTCCTCTTCGCCGGGCAAAACGGCTTTGCGGTCCACGTGAGCGACGAGGCGGGGCCGGTCGCCGGCGCGGCGGTGAGTCTCGCCTCGACTGCGCCGAACGTTTACTGCTCCGCCGTGACCGATGAAGCGGGAGAGGCGCTCCTCAGGCCCGACGTCGCGGCTGGCGCCTCGCTGCTGCTGTCGATCGCATCGGCGAACCACTACCCGTGCACGGACACGATTCCGATCGTCGAGCCCGCCCCCTACCTCGCCTCCATCGACTCCCTCACCGTGCGCAGCGGCTCGGGCGGCACGAGCCTCGGGGGCGGCGGCGCTTCGGCGGAGCCGGGCGAGACGATCGCCCTCGCCTTCGCTCTCAAGAACCTCGGCCAGAACCCGCTCCGCAACACCGTCGTTACTATTTCGAGCCCCGACTCGAACGTTCTCATTCAGGACATCACGTACGTCGCGGGCTGGTGCGCGCCGGGCTCGCGCCTCGTCGTCGGCGCCGCCTTCGCGATTCGGATCGGCCTCTCCGCGAGAAACGGCCAGCGCCTGCCGATCGAGCTCCAGGTGGTGTCGGACGATGGGATGTGGCGGATTCCCGAGAGCATCACGATCCGCGCGGCGGATGCCTTTCTCGAATCGGTGTCGATGACCGATGCGCCGCGCGGGAACGGGAACGGATGCATCGAGGCGTGGGAGTTCGAGAACCTCGTCACGACCTGGCGAAACCGCGGCGCGGTCGACATTCTCTCGCCGTGCGTCACGCTCTCTTTTCCGAACGATTCATGGGGACGAGCGGTCAAGACGACGGTCACGGTGCCGCTTCTCCAGGCCGGGACCTCGCTGACCTTTCCCGGCGAGCTCCTCTGGTTCGTGAATGAGTTCACGCCCCCCTTCATCGACGTCACGATGTTCCTGACGCTCGCGGGAGAGAACGTCGCCGCGTGCGCCGAAACGCTCCGCGTCACCACGTGCGGGGTCCAGCTCGACGCGACCGCCGACTCGGCGGCGCCGTTCACGCATCGCGCGATCGCGGGCGCCGACCAGTGGCATCTGAGCGCCGAGCGATATCACTCGGCCCCGACGAGCTGGAAGTGCGGCGGGTCGTCGGGGGGCGCGTACGCGAACCTCACGGAATCGACGCTCGTCTTGCCGCCCATGTGCCTCTACGACAACTCGAGCATGGGCTTCTGGCACCGCATGAACGCGGAGCTCGGCACGCTCTCGCCGTACTGGGCGCTCGATGCGGGAGTGGTCGAGCTCTCGCGGGACGGCGGCAAGACCTGGACGATTCTCACGCCCGCGACGCAGTATCCGTCGAGGGCGAGCCCCTACAACTCCATCTTCCTCGCCGCCTACCAGCGCTGTTACTCGGGGAGCTTCGACTGGAGGAGGGAGACCATCGACCTGTCCTCGTACCACGGCCCGGTCCTCATCAGGTTCCATTTCGCGAGCGACGAGCAGTACGGCTTCGAGGGCTGGTATATCGACGACATTCACGTGGCGACGCAGGTGCCGACCGACGTGCCGCGGGGCGGCACGCCCGCCGCGGTCCAAGCGACGAGGCTCGAGCCGGTCTATCCGAATCCGTTCAACCCGTCGACCGTCATCCCCTTCGCGATCGCCGCTCGGGCCGCCGTGCGCGTCGAGATTTTCGATGTCTCCGGAAGGCGCGTGCGAGTGCTTCTCGACGCCGTCCGCGACGAGGGACGCTACACGCTCGCGTGGGATGGAAAAAACAATCGCGGCAGGCCGCTCGCGAGCGGCGTCTACCTCTGCAGGCTCACCGCCGGCGCCTACTCGGCGACGGAGCGGCTCGTCCTCGTTCGCTGATCCCCCGTCACACGATCTCCACGATGCCTCGCGCGACGTCGTAGAAAGCGCCCACCACGTCGAGCTCACCCGCTGCGGCGAGGGGCTTGAGTATCGGCTCCGCCGACCGGAGCGAGGCGACCACCGCCCTCACGTTCTCCCGCGCGGCCGCCTCGACCACGTCCTCGGCGTCTCGCGCCCGCTCGACCGCCGGCCGGAGCGCGGCGACGAGCCGGTCGAGGTGCCCATGGAGAGGCGCGCCCTCCACCGCGGCGCCGACGGCGCCGCACCGGGAGTGACCGAGGACGACGACGAGGGAGACGCCGAGGTGCTCGACGGCGTACTCGATGCTCGCAAGGCCGAGCTCGTCGACGAGGTTGCCCGCGGTCCGCACGACGAAGAGGTCGCCGATCCCCTGATCGAATATGATCTCGGGGGAAACGCGCGAGTCGGAGCACGATACGACGACGGCGGCGGGCCGCTGGCCTCGAGACGTCTCGGCGCGGCGGGCGGCGTCGCTGCGCGGATGTTCAGGGCGGCCCGCGGCGAATCGGGCGTTGCCCTCGAGAAGCGCCTCGAGCGCCCGCCGGGCCCCGTGCTCCTTCATCGCCCGACTCCCTTCCACGGAAACCGAAGCACCCTGAAATGAATCAGCAGGACAATGACGACGGTGTAGGCCGCCGACACGGCGAGGTACACGATCCGCTGGCGCCGCGGGGACCATCCGTGCTTCGGCGCGACGAGGGACGCGGACCCCGCGCTCAGAAGCGAGAGGCCCGCGATGTTCGTGAGCCAGTAGCCGACCACCATCGCCGGCAAGAAAAGACGGGGCGAGATGCGGCCGAAGAGAAGCCCGAAGAGATAGGCGATCGGTATGTTCACCACCGGATCGTTCCACCACGAGAGCGGCGACAGAATGTATCCGACCGTTACGAGAATCGAGCCTTTGATCTTCGAACCGACCACCCTGTGCACCTCATCGCGCGGGGCTTGCGTCCCTGCTTTTCGCGTCCGTCCGCCGGGGCGGCCGGCGGCTCGTCCACACGCTCAGCGTGCCCGGGCGCGTCGCGCC
>JBGPBA010000162.1:0-4195 GCA_041481005.1 Candidatus Krumholzibacteriia bacterium
AAGCACCGTGAACACGGCATCTTTCCGAATGTCGAGCGTCATCGCTCCTTTCGGAATGCGCGCCATGTGGTACACGAAGTTGCCCACGGCGCCGGCGATGTGCAGATCGTACTTGGTGATGGTGCCCTTCCAGGTCCCGACGACATCCGCGTCGGCCCGGTACTGCTCGATCAGGAAGTACTTGAAGAGCATGTCCGCGGCCTTGCACTGGACGCTGAACGACATGTCGACCTTGTCCTGGCCGGCGATCACTCCGTGCGCGGTCACCGTGTGCGTCGGGTACGCGATCTTGACCTCGTCGAGCTTGAGGGTGTCGCGCGCGTACGAGCCGCGAACGGAGCCGCTTTGGAACGGAAACTTGAGGAAATCCCCCTCGGCGAGATCGAGCGTAAACGCGAATTCCTTCGACGCGGTCGCGTACCGCAGGGAAACCTTGCCGTTCAGATTCGTCTCGGGAAGCGCGCGCCCGGGCATGAACCCCTTGCTGAGGTCAAGCCCGCGGACCGAAAGATTGAGGGTGGCCACCGCCGGCGAGTGCTCGCGGTAATCTCCGGAGCCCTCGATCGCCGCGCCGTTCAGGTATCCGCTCATGAAGTCGATCCGGATATCCCGCGCCCGCTTGACCAGGTCGATCTTGAAATCGCTCACCGCGTACCCCGCGACGACCCCGTTGATGGTGCCGCGAAGCCTGAACCCGTCCGGTTTCCCCTGCACCGAGAAGACCCCTTCGATCTCTCCGTGCTCGGAGACGCCGAGGCCGAGCGCGCCGGCGATTTCGTCGATGTTGAGTGGATTCGCCGCGCAGGTGAAGTCGAAAAGGAGCGAGGACGGCGCGACCATGCCGGTCATGACGAGGGAAGACTGCTCGAGCTCGACGGCGAGCGAGTCAAAGTAGAGGCGGTAGGCGGCCCCCTTTCCCGGGGATACGGTCCCCGGCTCCACCTTTGCGACGATCGTCCCGGCGAGCCTCTTGAGGACAAGCGCTCGGGTGGGCGCCTCCGCGGAAGCTACGTCGACCCTGAACTCGAGCTCCGCCCGGGAGCTCACGATGCCGCCCCGCACCTGCACATTGTTCACGGCGTCGGAGCGCTCGCGCCCCTGAACGATCGCGTGTCCATCCTCGATCGAGAAACGTTCGATCCGGAGGTTTGGAAATCCGCTGCTGGGGCCGCCGCCGAATGACGGGATAACGTAGCGCCCCGTCGTGTCGGCCTTGGCGCGGAGCACCGGGTTCACGATGGCGAGCTCATCGATGCGCGGCCTCTTCTCGAGGAATGACGCGAGGCTGTAGCGGCACCGAAGCTCCTCGAGCCGGAAGACGTCGAAGGACCCCGACACTCCGTCGTAGTGGAGCTTAAGCCCCGTGATCCTCACGTCGCCGAACGGGTTGCCGTGAAGCTTGTCGATCGAGACGGTGAACGGCGTTCCCCGGAAGAGCCGTCGGGACACGTACTTTCCAAGGCTATGCGCGAAGTAATCGGTGCCGAGGACGAGGTACACGGCGAAGAGAACCGCGGCCGCGGCGCCGAGAAACAGCGCGGCACCCAGCAGCCACCGTCGTATCTTCGAGCGACGCTCCGACACCGCGAACCCCCGTCCTCAGAATATCTGTCCGAGGCTGATGTGCACCCAGTAATCGTAATCCACTTGGGGCGGTCTCTTCAGCGGAAATCCGACGTCGACGCGGATCGGCCCCACGGGCGTGTAGTAGCGCAACCCGAACCCCGTTCCGTACATATAATCCTTCCGCGTCGTGTCCTTTGTTCGTGCCGCCATCCGAAAATCGCGGATCCCGATCTCATTGACGCTGTTCCACACGTTGCCGCCGTCGAGGAAGAACGCCCCGCCGAAGTTGAACTTCGAAAGGAGCGGCAGCGGGAACCGCAGCTCCACGTTGGTCAGAAGAAGCACCCTCCCACCGAGCGGCTGAAACGCCGAGTTGAGGGGTCCGAGCGAGTTCTCTTTGAATCCGCGCACGGAGTTGCCGCCACCAGCGAAGAAGCGATTCTCGACGGGGAGCCCCGTGGCATTGGACCTCCCGAACGTGTCGGCGTAGCCGCCCCTGACGCGATACGCGAAGACGCTCCCCGTCGGCAGCTTCGCGTACCGTTGAACGGCGCCGACGAGCGAGTACAGGTAGTCCTCGCCGCCGAGAAAGCCGCCCGTGTATATTCCCTCGCCCGTGATGTACATGCCGCGCGACGGATTGAAGTAGGAATCCCTCGAATCCCTCGTGAAGATCGCATCGAGCGCGCGCCGCCGCGATCTCAACCGCTCCTCCTCCACCTCGAATCGCTGCACGCGCTCGATCGAGTAGGAGCCGATGAGCGAGGTCTGGCGTGTGAAACGGCGGAAGAGGCTCACCGTCAGCGCTCGATCCTTCACGATGATGGGGGCAACCGTGGCGTCCCTCACATAGAACGCCCCGAGCGAGAAGGTGTTCCATGTTCCGAGGAAGTGCGGAAAGTCCAGCTGCCCCTGGTGCCGCATGAATTTGCTCCTGAAGTCGATCTTCTTCACGGAGAACTGGTTGTTGGGAAAGAGCTGAAACGCGTACGAGGACTTGACGTCGAAGGCGAGCCCAAGGCCGAAAAGATCACGCTGCCCCCATTCGGCGCTGATCTGGTTCCCCTGAACGTTGCCGACGCCGAATCCCCCCTCGATGTAGCCCATCCTGCGCTCGCGCACCTGGACGCTGAGATCGACGACCCGCCGGTCGACGTACAGTGATTCGGGCTTGATCTCGACCGAGGTGAAGTACCCCGTGTCGTAGAGATTCTGCGTACTGTCGAGAACCTTCTTCGTCCCGAAAAGCTCCCCCCGCTTGAAGGTGAGCTCTCGGCGGACGTATTTCTCCTTGACCTTCCGGTTGCCCTCGACCCGCACGCGGTTGATCGCGACCGGCTCCCGCGTCGTGATCCTCCACGCGATGGAAACCTTCGCCGAGTCCGTTTTCACTTCCGCGGTGATCGTCGCGCCGAGATAGCCGTGCTCGAAGAACTTGTTGAACAGCGCGTAGCGATCGACCTCCACGAGGTTCGGCGTGAAGGGCGCCCCCTCGACCAGGCGCAGCCCCTCCCTGAGCTTCGAATCGGGGATGAGGCTCTGGCCCGAGAACGCGAGCATTCGCACGGTCGTTCGGGGCCCCTCGTTCACGCCGATGCGAATCTTTACCCAGCTCCCCTGCGTGTTCATCATGACGGTGTCGATCTTGACGCGGGCCGCGAGGAAACCGTTTGCGTGATAGAAGGAGGCGAGCGCCTCAACGTCCCTCCGCAGGAAATCGCGGCGGTACTCCGGCTGCCTGAATATCTTGTAGAAGTGAGCCTCGCCGGTGCGCATGTGTTTCTTGAGAACCTTCGCCGGGAAGCTCTTGTTGCCCACGATGTCGATCCGCTTGACCTTGGGGAGGGTAATGCCGAAATCGGCGGCTTCGCCCGCACGCGGGAAGAAGGCTCCCGCGAGAACGGTGGCTGAAAGCGCCGCGGCCGCAATCACACGATGGATACGATTCGTATTTTGCATATCAATTGACAAGCACGGCGACGGCCGCTACCTTCATCGTGTCAGGAGAGCCATGGCGCACGTACGCAGCATCGCTAGAATGAGAAACGCGTTTCGCAGGGAAATTGAGCGAAAGCTCACGCGCAACGTCGGCTCCCGCTTGGCGCTCCTCGCGTTCGCCGCGCTCGCTCTGCTCCTCTGCGGCTCCTGCCAAACCCACGACCCGGTCGCCAAGGAAAAAGAGCGAACACTGACTCCCGATGAGCGCTACCTCGTTGAATACTATATGAAAGTAGCGCAATTGCGCGAAAATCTCCATGACAATCCGGCGGAGGCGAAAGAAAAACGAGACCTCCTCAGAAGCGAGAGCGACTCGACGCGAATCTATCGCACGCTCGATGAGCTCGAGAAGAACCCGGAGCGCTGGCTCAGCATCTATAATAGAATCAATGAGCTGCGCTACCGCAAAAGCCAGGAGGACACTACCTTGTGATATTGAAGACGTCCACCGACAGGATGAATACCATGAGCACGATGAGAATGACAAACCCCACCTGCCCCAGCACCAGCTGAACCTTCCGGCCCACCCGGCGCCTCGTGACGAGCTCCACGAGAGAGATGACGAAATGCCCCCCGTCAAACGGGAGAATGGGCAGCAAATTGAAAATCGACAGATTGAGCGAGAAGAACG
>JBGPBA010000163.1:0-4172 GCA_041481005.1 Candidatus Krumholzibacteriia bacterium
CCCCCGGTGTGAATCTCGCCGGTGAGTGCTCCGTGGCGGAGCTCCTCGCGGTGCTCCGCGGCTCTCGGGTGACCGTGGGAAACGACAGCGGACCGGTTCACCTCGCCTCCGCGCTCGGGGTGCCGACGGTCGCGATCTTCGGACCGACGAGCGTCGATTGGACCGCCCCCCGGGGGGCTTCCGTGCGGATCGTGCGCGGCGAGGCGCCGTGCGCGCCCTGCTTCAAGCGCGAGTGCCCGCAGGGGAGCGCCGAATGCCTCTTGAACGTGAGCGTCGACGAGGTGTATCATGCCGCCTCGCTTGCAATGGAGGAGAATGCCGGTGAAAAAGGGTAATGGCGCTCACGACGAGCTCCGCCGCGCGATAGAGGCGTGGAAGGGCGCTCGCATCCTCATTCTCGGGGACATGATTCTCGACGAGTTCATTCTCGGGAGGACCGACCGCGTGTCGAGAGAAGCGCCGGTGGTCGTCGTCCGCTACGACGATACGAGCTACAGCCCCGGGGGGGCCGCGAACGCGGCTCACAACGTCGTCGCGCTCGGAGGGGTAGCGGTTCCCGTGAGCGTCATCGGGAACGACGTCGCGGGGGTGGTGCTCAGGGAGCTCCTCGCAGAGCAGCGCATGACGGTGCGGGGCGTCGTCGCGGCGCGGGCGATCCGCACGACGACGAAGACGCGCGTCATGGCGGGGGATTTCCACGCGCAGCGCCAGCAGGTGGTGCGGATCGATCGTGAGAGCGGGGCCTCGATCGATTCCCGCATGGAAGATCGCATCCTTTCGATTTTCCGGCGGGAGCTCACGCGCGCGCAGGCGGCGCTTATGAGCGATTATGCCTGCGGGCTGTTTACGCCGCGGGTCATCCGCGAGACGCTCGCGCTGTGCCGGCGCTCCCGCGTCCCGGTTGTCGTCGATTCGCGCTACTCCCTCGGTCGATTCAGGGGGGCGACGACCGCCACCCCGAACGAAGTCGAGGCCTCGGAGGCGACGGGCATCCCGCTCGGCGGGAAGGGCGCTCTCGAGAGAATCGGGCGCACGCTGCTCAAGCGTCTCGGCGCGCGGTCAATCCTCGTCACGAGGGGGAAGTTCGGCATGCGGCTCTTCGAGGCGGGCACGCGGAGCGTCTCCGTCGACGTGGTCGGGAGCCGGGAGGCGACCGACGTCACGGGCGCCGGGGACACGGTCGCCGCCGCGATCGCCCTTTCGCTCGCGGGGGGCCTCGGGATGCCGCTCGCGATGAGGCTCGCGAACGTGGCCGCCTCGATCGTCGTCATGAAGCGCGGCACGGCCGTCGCGACGGTCCCGGAGCTTCTCGAGCGGATCGCCGAGCTCGAAACGGGGGAGAGGAGCCCGCGGGCGTGAGAATCGGGGCGATTCTCCCGCATCTGCTCGTCTTCGGCGGAGTGCGCCGCTACATCGAGCTCGGAAACCGTTTCATCGCGCGCGGCCATCGATTCTCGATGTTTACGGTGGACGGCGCGAGGCCCGAGTGGCTCGGATTCGATGGGGAAGTGGGCCCGTTGGCGGCGCTTCGCGACGCGGAGCACGACGTTCTCCTCACGGGCTCGCCGGAGCTCCTCGAGCATTTCGACCGCGCCCCGGCCGGCGTCCGAATTTTCTACCTTCAGATCGAGGGGGTCGAACAGGAGGCGAGTATCGTTCGCTCCGGCAGATACCGCATCATGGTCAATTCTTCGGGACTCGCGCGTCGCGTTCGAACACGCTACGGGGTCGAGCCGCTCGACGGGCGCGGCGGGATCAACCCGGCGCTCTTCCGCCGGACGGCCGAGCGCCCGGCGGGCGGGCCGTTCAAGGTGCTCTGCTACGGAAGGACCTCCAGGCCGCGGAAGGGGACGAGGTTCGTCGTCGAGGCCGCGCGAATGCTGCGGCGCGCCGGTCTCGACGTCGAGCTGCAGCTCTTCGACGCGGTCGGACCGGGCGGGCCCGATCCGCGCATGGGGTTCGATCCGGGGTTCCCGTACCGCTTCTACGTCGATCTCCCGCAGGAGCGAATGGCGGCGATGTACGACGCCGCCGACGTTTTCGTCTCCGCGGAGCATCGCGCGGGATGGAGCAATACGGCCGCCGAGGCGGCGGCGTGCGGCCTGCCGCTCGTCTGCACGAAGAGCGGCACCGAGGATTTCGCCGTCGACGGCGAGAGCGCCATCGTGGTGCCGATTCGGACGAGCTTCTGCGTCGCCCGGGGGCTCCGCAGGCTCGCGCGCGATCCGGGCCTTCGCGAGAGGCTCGGCCGGGAGGCCTCCAGACGCATGCTCGAATTCACCTGGGATGCGCTTTGTGTTAGGATGGAGCGGATCTTCAACGAGCTTCTCGCGCGCGTTTGACGCGCAGGGGCACGGCGCGGCGCGGGGCGGTTCACGGTCCGGCGCAGGCGCGGGCCTTTCTGGAATGTGAGCGCACATGAACGATGAGCGAATATTTCGGGAGCCCGCTCGTCTGCGGAAGACGCTCGAGCGTGCCCGCGCCGAGCGGGGAGCGGTCGTTCTCGCGAACGGTATCTTCGACATTCTCCACGTCGGTCACATCCGGTATCTCGAGGGCGCGGCGGCGCTCGGGGGCATTCTCGTTGTCGCCCTGAATGACGATGCCTCCGCCCGCGCGCTCAAGGGGCCGGGCAGGCCCGTCGTGCCCGCCGAGGAGCGTGCCGAGACGCTCGCGGCGCTGCGCGTCGTCGATTTCGTCCTCATATTCGGCGGGGCGACGGTCGACGGGATCATCGAGGCTCTCAGGCCCGACGTTCACGCGAAGGGGACCGATTACACCGTCGATACGGTGCCCGAGCTCGGCACGGCCCGTTCCGTGGGCACGAAAACGGTCATCGTCGGGGATGCGAAAGGGCATTCGAGCCGGGACATGATCAAGCGAATCCGGGAGGGGGGCGGCGGTGGATGTTGAGGCGGTTGCCCGCCGGCGCGGGGTCCCCCTGCGGATTCTCATCACGAGGCTCCGGTTCCTCGGCGACGTGATTCTCACGACTCCGGCGGTGGCGGCGGTGAAGGAGCGTTACCCGGAGGGGGAGATCTACTACCTCGCGGAGCGTCCCTACGCCGAGATCCTCGAGGGCAACCCGCATCTGGCCGGGATCATCCCCTTGGAGAAAGGGCCCCGGGGAACGCTCGCGGCTCTCGGCGCCATGCGGCGGCGGCGCTTCACCGCCGCGGTCGATCTCTTCTACAATCCGCGGAGCGCCTGGCTCCTCTTTCTCTCGGGGATTCCGATACGCGTCGGCGGCTCGCGCAGGGCGCGCAAGAGGCTCTATACGCACCTTTTCACGGTGTCCCCCGAGGCGCGGAGCGCCGTCGCCCATCACCTCGCGGCCGTAGCGGCGATTGACGCCCATGCGAAGGAGACGCTCCCGAAGGTTTATCTGAAACCGGAGGAGCGCGCGGCGGGGAGGTCCATCGTCGGGTCGTCCTTTCCCGGATGGCGCGGGGATAGGCCCGTCATCGCTCTTCATCCGGGAGGCACCTGGCCATCCAAGCGGTGGCCGACAGATTCCTTCGCGAAGCTCGCCGGGATGCTCGCCGAGAGGCTGCGCGCGAGGCTTCTCGTCGTCAGGGGTCCGGGGGAGGACAAGATTGCCGAGGCCGTTCGACGCGACTCTCGCGCGGAAGCGGCGGTGCTGCCGCTCCTGCCGCTCAGGACCGTGGCGGCCGCTCTCGACGCCTGCGACGCGGTCGTTGCGAACGACGGAGGGGTTCTTCACCTCGCGGCGGCCCTCGGGAAGCCGACCGTCGGCGTATTCGGGCCGACCGAGCCCGAGATCTGGTTCCCATACGAGGGGAAGGGTCCCTTCGCTCTCGTGACGCGGGGCGTCGACTGTGCTCCGTGCCACAAACACTTCTGCGACGAGCTGGAATGCCTCCGCCGCATCGAGCCCGAAGAAGTTCTTGCGCGCGTCGAGGGCGTTCTCGCGGCAAGGAGCGCCGAGTGAGCTCGCCCGTGCTTCAGCTCTCGGACATGGCGGAGGTGCGCTCGATTCTCGTCGTGAGGCTCAAGGCCCTCGGAGACATCGTCCTTTCCCTTCCGATCGTGTACGCCCTGCGGGAAACCTTCCCCGACGCCCGGATCGGCTATCTCTGTCGCCCACGGTACGCGGAAGCCCTTTCGGGGGTCAGCGCCCTCGACGAGGTGCTCGTTCTGCCGAGGAGCGA
>JBGPBA010000164.1:0-4136 GCA_041481005.1 Candidatus Krumholzibacteriia bacterium
AGTTCTTTGGGTCGACGTAAAATGCACCCACCGCAATGACGAACAAGACGATGGCAACCTTAATGATCACCATCGCGGCGTTGAAACTAGCACTCTCCCTGATCCCGCGGACGAGAATCCCGGTGACGACCCAGGCGATCAGGATCGCCGGCAGATCGAGGACCGCGCCAGTCCAAATCAGATGCCCAATCGCCGGATCGTAGTCAAATGGTGAGGTAGCCAGTAGTTTGGGAAGATGAATGGCGTACCCGAAGAGATACTCGCCCGAAACACCGAGAAACTCCTGAAAGTACTTGGACCAACCGTGTGCGACGGTGGCGGCGGAGACCGAGTATTCCAACACCAAGTCCCATCCGATGATCCACGCGAAGAGCTCGCCGAGGGTCGCGTAGGCGTACGTATAGGCCGATCCGGCGACGGGGGCCATCGAGGCGAATTCCGCGTAGCACATCGCGGCAAAGATGCAGGCGAAGCCCGCGGCGCCGAACGAGAGTATGAGCGCCGGGCCGGCCTTGTCGTGAGCCGCGACGCCCGTCAGCACGAAGATGCCCGTCCCGATGATCGCGCCGACGCCGAGACTGGTCAGGGTGACCGGCCCGAGAACCCGGCGCAGCCGATTCTCCCCCTTCATCTCCTCGAGAAGCAGACTGAGCGGCTTCGTCTCAAACAGCGGATTGCCCATCGATGCCCCTCTCTCACGCGAGCCGTCGCGCCGACCTACTCGCTCTTCGCGTCCTGCGGAATCCGCATGCTGTAGAACGACCGGTAGACGAACACGAGGGCGATGAGAAACAGAGCCGCGCCGATCGCGTATTTCACATGCTGGTTCTTCATGGCCACGGCGATCTCGACGGCGAGCAGGCCGAAGAGCGTCGTGAACTTGATCACGGGGTTCATGGCGACCGACGAGGTGTCCTTGAAGGGGTCGCCGACCGTGTCGCCGATCACGCTCGCGGCGTGGAGCTCGGTGCCCTTTGCCTTCATGTCGACTTCCACGATCTTCTTCGCGTTATCCCATGCGCCGCCGGCGTTCGCCATGAAGATGGCCTGGAACAGGCCGAAGAGCGCGATCGCGATGAGGTAGCCGATGAAGAAGTACGGGTTGAAGAACGGCAGCGCGAGCGCGAGACAGAATATCACGATGAATATGTTGAACATTCCCCGCTGCGCGTAGATCGTGCAGATCTTCACGACCTCCTTGCTGTCCTTGATCGAAGCGGTCGTGCTGTCGAGCTTGATGTGCTCCTTGATGTACACCACGGCGCGATACGCGCCGGTGACCACGGCCTGCGTGGACGCGCCGGTGAACCAGTAGATGACCGCGCCGCCCATCATGAGGCCGAGGATGATGCGGGCCTGCACGAGGCTGAGCATTTCCATGACGTTCTTGTCGGGAAACGCGCCCCGCAAGAGCAGGATGATCCCGAAAATCATAGTCGTGGCTCCCACGACGGCCGTGCCGATCAGCACCGGCTTCGCGGTTGCCTTGAACGTGTTGCCAGCGCCGTCGTTCTTCTCGAGATTCAGCTTGGCGGCCTCGAAATCGGGCTCGAACCCGAAGTTCTTCTTGATGTCCTCCCTGATGCCGGGGCGGGACTCGATCTGGCTCAGCTCGTACACGGACTGGGCATTGTCCGACACCGGGCCGAAGCTGTCCACGGCGATCGTCACGGGGCCCATGCCGAGGAATCCGAACGCCACGAGGCCGAACGCGAAGATCGGCGCGGCGAACGAGATCGAGGCAGGCATCAGGTTCGCGAGGTCGGGCTGCTGCGACATCAGGTAGCTGATGAACATGAGGACAATGATCAACAGGCCCTCCCAGAACGCCGAGAAATTGCCGGCGACGAACCCGGACAGGATGTCCAGCGACGCGCCGCCCTGCTTGGCCGAGATCACGACCTCCTTCACGTGCCTCGAATGCGTGCTGGTGAATATCTTGGTGAACTCCGGGATCAGGGCCCCGGCGGCCGTGCCGCAGCTGATGATCGTCGAGAGAATCCACCACAGGTTTCCGTACGTGGACGCGGGGAGCAGCACAGAAGTTGCCGCGAACGTCACGCCGATGGAGATGAGCGACGTGATCCACACGAGGCTCGTGAGAGGCGCTTCCGCGTTGAACTCCTTCGCCTCGGCGTACCGAGCCTTGCTGTATGCGCCGTTGACGAAGTACGAGACGAGGGAGGTGACGATCATCAGGATTCGCATCACGAATATCCAGATGATCAGCTGCCCGCAGAGCATCGCATGTTTCGCCGCCGTCGCCGCGCGCGCCGGATCGGCGGAGCTCAGATCGTCCCGGTAGGGGCCGAAGAGCGCGAGCGCCAGGAACGCGATGAGCGCCACGCCGGTGACGCCGTACGTTTCGAATCCGTCGGCCGTCGGACCGACGCTGTCGCCCGCGTTGTCGCCCGTGCAGTCAGCGATGACGCCGGGGTTCTTCGGATCGTCCTCGGGGAGCTTGAAGATGATCTTCATCAGGTCGGAGCCGATATCGGCGATCTTCGTGAAGATGCCGCCGCAGATGCGCAGCGCGCTCGCCCCGAGCGATTCGCCGATGGCGAAGCCGATGAAGCAGGGTCCCACGATCGCCGCCGGCAGGAGCGTCAGGATGCAGATCATGAAGAAGAGCTCCACGCTGACGAGAAGCAGTCCCACGCTCATGCCGGATTTCAGCGGAATCGCGAGCGCCGGCCAGGGCTTGCCTCTCAGCGCGGCGAACGCGGAACGGGAGTTCGCTCTCGTGTTGATCCGAATGCCGAACCACGCGACCCCGTACGATCCCAGGATGCCCACGATCGAGCACAGCAGGATCACGGCGATGTCGGCGACGCCCTTGTGCTGGAGCGCCCCGAAGTAGTAGACCATGCATAAGCCGATGAGCGTCCATAGGATCGCCAGGAACTTGCCCTGCTGAAGGAGATACGTCTTGCAGGTTTCCCAGATCGTCTGGGAGACCGAGCCCATGCTCTCGTGGACCGGCAACGCCTTGGTTTGGAAATACTGAATGAGCCCGAACACGAGGCCGATCACGCATACCACGAGACCCAGGTGCATGAGGAGGATGCCGCTCACCGCGGCGCCTGCGATCGTGAAGGACACCGCGTTGAGATCGGGAAGCTTGATGTCGGCTTCACTCGCGTGCGCGAATGACGTCGAAGAGACGAGCGTCCCTGCACCAAGCAGAAACAATCGGAACGACCACTGCATCTTCTTGATCATGGCGATGGCTCCTTCATGCTGAACCGACGAGTTGACACACCGGAAGAAAGAAGGATAAAACCTGACGGATGGTATAGGCGAGGTGGCGAATCGTCAAGCTTTTCGTTGATGCCCGGAGCCGCCCGACCCGACGGGCTCGCGCGAGGAGCGGTTTCACCGCCGGAGTGATACAAAGAGCGAGGGCAGGTCCGCGGCGGTTCTCCTCCGAGACGGTCCTTGAGGCTCTGCCCCTCGACGAGCTCCATCGCGATGAAGGACTGCCCGTCGTGCTCCCCCACCTCGTATACCGTACAGATGTTGGGATGATTGAGCACAGCAGCCGCCTGCGCCTCTCGAATGAATCGGGTCTTCGCTTCGGGTTCCCGCGTGAGCTCCTGAGGAAGAAACTTGAGCGCACGGGCGGTCGACATCACCGCGCGGGGGGCGCTGCGAGCCATGATTCTGCCGGGGGCGCTCGCCATCGGCACGCCGATTCTCGTCGGCATCGTGCTCCGCGCCGAGGCTGAAGCCGCACTCCTTATGGTCGGCACGATCGTCGGCATCGTGCTGGCCACCGTGATGAATAACGGAGGCGGGGCCTGGGACAACGCGAAGAAGTTCATCGAGAGCGGCCTTTTCGTCGACGAACACGGAAAGGTCCAAGGCAAGGGGAGCGAGGCGCACAAGGCGGGCGTGGTCGGCGATACGGTCGGCGATCCCTTCAAGGACGTCGCCGGTCCGTCGCTCCACGTGCTCATCAAGCTGCTCGCGACCATCACGCTCGTGTTCGCGCCGCTCTTCGTCTAGCCGACTGAGGCTGCATTCGTCGAACGGCCCGGGGGAACACAGCCCCCCGGGCCGTTTGCTATATGCGTCGACGGTGCGCGAGGGGGAAAGCCGTGGACGCGGCGCATGCACTGTGCTAAAATATCTCA
>JBGPBA010000165.1:0-4133 GCA_041481005.1 Candidatus Krumholzibacteriia bacterium
CGAGTTCCGCGAGGAGAACGAGCGGACGATGAAGGACAAGGGGACCCCGGCGACCTTCAAGCCGCTGCTTCTCGGCATCACGAAGGCTTCCCTCACCACCGAGAGCTTCATCTCGGCCGCGAGCTTCCAGGAGACCACCCGCGTTCTCACCGAAGCCGCGGTGATGGGCAAGGTCGATTACCTGCGAGGGCTCAAGGAGAACGTGGTGATGGGCCACCTCATCCCGGCGGGCACGGGGCTTCAGCGCTACGGGGCGATCGAGGTGGAGGAAGACGTGAGCGAGGAGGAGCTTCTCGAGAAGGATATCGTCGAGGATAAGCTCGCCGAGCTCGTCGAAAAAACGAAAGAGGAAGTCTCTTAAGTTCCATAGGATTATTTACTTGACAAGGTTGTTCGGGATTGCTAAATTTGTGATTCGCGTCCGTTTTTACCCAAACAACCGGGCAAAAACGTCGTAACGTGTTGATGTATTTATAATTAAGAGGGAGTGTCGGTGCCGACTATAAACCAACTGATTCGGAAGGGACGCCGCGTCGTCAGGAAGAAGACCCACGCCCCGGCTCTCAGGGGCTGCCCGCAGAAGCGGGGCGTCTGCACGCGCGTCTACACATCGACGCCCAAGAAGCCGAACTCGGCGATCCGCAAGGTTGCGAGGGTCAGGCTCACGAACGGGTACGAGGTCACCTCGTACATCCCCGGCGAGGGGCATAACCTCCAGGAGCACTCGATCGTCCTCATCCGCGGGGGCCGCGTGAAGGATCTGCCGGGTGTCCGCTATCATATCATCCGCGGCGCGCTCGATTCGACCGGTGTCGAGGGTCGGAATAAGGGCCGGTCGAAGTACGGCGTCAAGAAGCCGAAGAAAACCGCTGCATAGGACGCAAGGGAGTCATACGCTATGCCACGCAGGCGCGAAGTTGTTCGAAGATCGGTCGTTCCGGATCCCAAGTATGGTGATCAGCTCGTTTCCCGGCTCGTGAGCTACATCCTCAAGCAGGGAAAGCGGGGCACGGCCGAAAAGATCGTCTACGGTGCCCTCGGAATCATCGAAGACAAGACCGGACAGAGCGGTCTCGAGGTCATGCGCAAGGCGATCGAAAACGTAAAGCCCGTCCTGGAAGTGACTTCCCGCAGGGTGGGCGGCGCGACGTACCAGGTGCCGATCGAGGTTCGGTCGGACCGGCGGCTCGCGCTCGCGCTTCGCTGGATCATCGGCTACGCCAAGACGCGGCCGGAGCACACGATGGCCGAGAAGCTCGCCTCCGAGCTCATGCTCGCGTACAAGCACGAGGGGCCGTCGATCAAGAAACGGGAAGACACGCACAAGATGGCCGAAGCCAACAAGGCGTTCGCCCATTATCGGTGGTAGAAAACTGCACGGCCGCCTGCGGGGCCGGTTGCATAGATTTTTTCGGCGGGGTGGTGGGGAGAAATCCAAATTGGCGCCCGTCTTTGGCGGGTTCCAACGTGGGTGAGGGATAAAATTGATGAAGAAGCAAACGTTGCTCATCAACACGGACCGCAGCTTGCTCACCTGAACGATCGCGTCTCCCTCGTCGGGATGGCGCGATGGCAAGCCCGGCGGGAAGAGGCGTGATGGACAGAGATTTTCCTCTAGAAACCGTCCGGAACATCGGGATAGCCGCGCATATCGATGCGGGGAAGACTACCCTGACGGAGAGGATTCTGTTCTACACGGGCAAACTCCATCGGATGGGAGAGGTGCACGAGGGGAGCACGGTCATGGACTGGATGGAGCAGGAGCGCGAGCGGGGCATTACGATCACCTCGGCCGCGATGACCTGCTACTGGGGAGACCACAAGATCAACATCATCGACACCCCCGGCCACGTCGACTTCACGGTCGAGGTCGAGCGGAGCCTCCGGGTGCTCGACGGCCTCGTCGCCGTGTTCTGCGGCGTCGGCGGGGTGGAGCCCCAATCGGAGACGGTATGGCGCCAGGCTGACCGCTACCACATCCCGCGCGTCGCCTTCGTCAATAAGATGGACCGCGTGGGTTCCGATTTCGCGAACGCGGTCGAGATGATGCACGGGAGGCTCGGCGCCAACGCGGTGCCGATCTCGATCCCGATCGGCGCGGGGGATTCTTTCGTCGGGATCGTCGACCTCGTCCGGATGAAGGCGATCCACTTCGACGAGGAGAGCCTCGGCGCCGCCTTCACCGAAGGGGAGATTCCCGAGGGGGTGCTCGCGGAGAGCATGACGGCGCGCGACGCGCTCGTTCACGCGCTGGCCGACATCGACGACGGCATCCTGCATCACGTCGTCGAGGGCTCCGAGCCCACCGAGGCAGAGATCAACGCGGCGATCCGCAAGGGCGTCCTCCGAGCGAAGCTCGTCCCGGTGCTCGCCGGGTCGGCCTTCAAGAACAAGGGCGTCCAGAAGGTGCTCGACGCGATCGTTCTGTACCTGCCGAGCCCGCTCGACGTTCGGCCGGTGAAGGGGCTCAACCCGTACACCGAGAAGGAAGAGGAGCGGCCGGCCTCCGACGAAGCGCCCTTCGCGGCGCTCGTCTTCAAGGTGCAGACCGACAAGTACGTCGGCCGTCTCCAGTTCGTGCGGGTATACAGCGGCACGCTCAAGGTCGGCAACCAGATCGTCAACGCGACGAGCCGCCGCAAGGAGCGCGTCAGCAGGATGTTGCGGATGCACGCGAACAAGCGCGAGGACATAGAGCAGATATTCACGGGCGACATCGTCGCCGTCGTCGGCCTCAAGGCCGCGATGACGGGCGATACCCTGTGCGACCCGAAGCACGTGGTCCTTCTCGAGATGATGAAGTTCCCGGAGCCCGTGCTCTCGGTCGCGATCGAGCCGAAGACCAAAGTGGACGAAGACAGGATGATGAACGCGCTCGACCAGCTGAGCGCCGAGGATCCGACCTTCCGCATGAAGATCGACACCGAAACGGGCCAGACGATCATCTCGGGGATGGGGGAGCTCCATCTCGAGATCATCGTCGAGCGGATGTTCCGCGAGTTCGACGTCGGCGCGAAGGTGGGCCGTCCGCAGGTCGCCTACAAGGAAACGATCACGATGCCGTGCCGTTCCGAGGGCAAATTCATCAGGCAGAGCGGCGGCAAGGGCCAGTACGGCGTCGTCGTCATCGACCTCGAGCCGGCGCCCGGCGCCGGGTTTGTCTTCGAGAACAAGATCAAGGACGGGTCCATTCCGAAGCATTTCATTCCGTACGTCGAGAACGGGCTCAAGGAATCGATGGGGAGCGGGCCCGTCGGAGGTTTCCCCGTCGTCGACGTCAAGGTGTCTCTCATCGATGGCCAGTACCACGAGGTCGACTCCACCGATCTCGCGTTCCGCATCGCCGCGGGCATGGCGTTCACGGACGGCGTGCGGCGCGCGAATCCGGTGCTCCTCGAGCCCGTCATGGACCTCGAGGTGGTGCTTCCGGTCGAATACGTGGGAGAGGTCATCAACGATATCAATATGCGCCGCGGGAAGGTCGAAGGGATGTTCCACCGGGCGAATGCACAAGTGATTACGGCGAGAGCGCCCCTTTCCGACATGTTCGGGTACGCGACCAGTCTCCGTTCTCTCACCCAGGGCAGGGCGATCTATACGATGCAGTTTTCGCACTACGACAGGGTGCCCGGGGATCTGGTCATGGACAAGCTGGGCCACGTGACGGGCCTCGCGTGAAGGTGAAGGAGGGAGATTCCGATGGCAAAGGTTAAATTTGAGAGGACGAAGCCGCATGTGAACGTGGGGACGATAGGGCATGTGGATCATGGGAAGACGACGTTGACGGCGGCGATCACGAAGCACCTGGCGAAGAAGGGGCTTGCGAAGTTTGTGAGCTACGATGAGGTGGCGAAGGCGTCGGAGTCGCAGGGGCGTCGAGACGAGACGAAGATATTGACGATTGCGACCGCGCACGTGGAGTACTCGACGGTGAACCGTCACTATGCGCACGTGGATTGCCCGGGGCATGCGGACTACGTGAAGAACATGATCACGGGTGCGGCGCAGATGGATGGGGCGATATTGGTGGTGAGTGCGGCGGATGGGCCTATGCCGCAGACGAGGGAGCATGTATTATTGGCGCGGCAGGTGAACGTGCCGTATATAGTGGTGTTCATGAACAAGGTGGATCA
>JBGPBA010000166.1:0-4133 GCA_041481005.1 Candidatus Krumholzibacteriia bacterium
CCTGCTTCACCTTGCGGAATGGAATCGGCGAGTCCGCGCGGATGACCGAGGCCACCTCCTCGGCGAGGAGCGAGCTCTGCCGGACGGCGTTCGCCCGGGTCGCGTCGAAGAGTATCGACTTGAGGTCGTCGTCGAACGTCTGCGCCTCATGCCCCACGTCGAGGAGCAGGTTTTCCTGCTCGGCCACGGCCTCGGCGTTCTCGTCGCTCGCCCCCTCGAGTGAAAGGAAATAGAGCTCGATGCCGCGCACGTGGGGATCCTCGTTCCCGTTGAAGTGGAGGCTCACGAACGCGTCGCCCCCGTGATCGCGCGCGAAGGTGACCCGCCGGTACCATTGAACGTCGTAATCGCCCTCGCGCACGAGAACCGCGCGATAGCCATGATGGCGCTCGAGCTCCGCCTTGAGCATCTTCGCGAGCTTGAGGTTCAGCGTTTTTTCCTTCAGGCCGGAGCGCAGGGTCCTCCCGGGAACGTCTCCCCCGTGGCCGGCATCGATGGCGACCACGATCTCCTTCTTCTGCGCGGGCGCGGGCGCGCTCGCCGCGGCCGCCTTCTCGTCGGCCGCGGGCACGAGGACGGGCAGCTTCAGATCGAGCACGATCCGGTGCGGCTTCCCGCCCGACGGCTCGAGCACGAAATGCTCGACGGGGGTCTCCCGCGGGACGTCGAGGATGACGTCGGCTTCCGATCCCGACTGCGCGACGCGAATTCGGTCGAGGACGCCGTCCCCCACCGCTTCGGGCACGACCTTCTTCGAGATCCGGCAGACGGGTATCTCGATGACGATCCGGTACGGGTCGGTGAGCACCCGGACGCGGTAGCGGGGCTCGCCGCTCAGATCGAGCACGACCCGCGTGTAATCGCCCGCCGTATAGTGGCGGATGGCGCGAATCGTGAGAGTCGCGGGCGCGGGGGAAGCAAACGGCGTGGAGAAAATGAAAAGCGACGACAGCAGGAGGCACAGAATCGCCCCGCCCGGTGGAACGTTCCACCGTCGTGCCCCTGCCGTCATGCCGAGCGATCGAAGCTTCATCAGCACCGCAGTCTATGCGCTCAAAGACAACCTGACAACAGAATAGTGCGGGAGAATCATTACCGAAGGGCCGGGATCAATCGAAGGAGGTTCCCTCGGGGATCACGTACTGGAGCGGATCGCGATGAATCTTCCTGAAGAGAACCTCGTAGTGGAGGTGGCTTCCCGTCGAATGCCCCGTATTCCCCACGAGCCCGATCATCTCCGAGCGTTGGACGCGCTGCCCCCGATGTACGAGAATCTTGGAAAGGTGCGCGTACCTCGTCTTGAAACCGTTCCCGTGATCGACCTCGACCATGAAACCGAAGCCCCCGTCCCGCCCCGCAAAGCTCACCATGCCGTCGGCGGTGGCGACGACGGGGTTGCCCATCCTCGCCCGGTAATCGACCCCGGGGTGCTGCACGATCTCGCCGAGGAAGGGATCCATCCGGCGCCCGAACCGGCTCGAGAGGAACCCGCCCCGCAGAGGACGTATCGTCGGGGTGCTCTCGCGGACCTCCTGCTCCTTCTCGAGCACGGAGATCACCTCGCGG
Organism: Candidatus Krumholzibacteriia bacterium; assembly: GCA_041481005.1. Lineage (GTDB taxonomy): Bacteria > Krumholzibacteriota > Krumholzibacteriia > Krumholzibacteriales > Krumholzibacteriaceae > SSS58A. The sequence continues at coordinate 1,567 of JBGPBA010000166.1, forward strand.
TAGCTGTCGAGCTGGAGCTTCGACTGACGCACCATGGTCCCGAGGCTCTCGGTGAGGTCATTGAACATACTGTCCGGGTACGCCGTCTCCATTTTCAGGGGCAGGGGCTCGGGACCGCCGACGCCCACGTGCCAAACGTCGTTCGATATCGGATCGAGGCTCGCGAGAATTCGCGCCCTGTTCTGGAGATCGAAGCTCACGGCCATCGACTTTCGCAGATCTTCCATCTGGGCGCCGAACCGCCCGACCTCAGCCGTCAGTATCCCGTTCTCGTGATTGAGCTTATTCAACATGATCGTCTTCGCAATGTCACTGGAATGCGTTGCGAGAATCAATGCCGAGGATCCAACGAGGGCGACAAACGCCGCGGCGACAACGATCGCCACGGTTTTGCGAACGCGGAACGTGCGCACCCCTCCGTTGCCGCGCCGTATATACATGAATTCCAAGTACCGATCCATCGGCAGCCCCCTGGACAAGATCATAAAATTTCCGCGTACCTTGGAAGGTATGCGCCGGCACCGGAGCCTGTCAAGGTATTATTCCTTCGCTTCCGTATGAATTGCAAAGGGCGTACCACCCGTCCTCTTGATACAACAAAAGGGCGGAAAAGATTCACTTTTCCGCCCTTTCGACACCGAAAAAGGACTTTCGTCAGTCTTTCACGTACCCCTTGAGATACTTGCTGCGCGAGCTATGCCGCAGCCGCAGTATCGCTTTCTCCTTGATCTGGCGAATCCGCTCCCTCGTCAAATTCATCCGCTTGCCGATCTCCTCGAGCGTCAGCGGCTCTTCGCCTTCGAGCCCGAAGTAGAGCGACAGGATCTCGCGCTCGCGATCGGTCAGCGTATCGAGCGCCTTCTGCATGTCGTTGCTGAGCGCGTTCATGTACGTCTGCTCGTCCGGCGACTCGAGGTCGTCATCGGCGAGGTAATCGACGAGGCAGTTCTCCTCCTGGTCGTTGCCGAAGGAGGCGTCGAGCGACAGATGGCTGTTCGCGATCTGCATCGTGTCGCGCACTTCCTCCTGGGAGAGCTTGAGCTTCTTCGCGATCTCGTCGACCTCGGGGGTCCGTCCGAGCTCCTGATCGAGCTGGCGGGCGCACTTGCCGATGCGATACAGGGTACCGGCCCGGTTGAGCGGAAGCCGCACGATACGCGACTGCTCCGCCAGAGCCTGGAGCATCGCTTGCCGAATCCACCACACCGCATATGATATGAACTTGTATCCGCGCTTTTCATCGAAGCGGTACGCTGCCTTGATAAGCCCCAGGTTTCCTTCGTTCACGAGATCCGCGAGCGAGAGGCCCTGGTTCACATACTGCTTCGCTATGGACACGACGAACCGAAGGTTCGCCTTCACGAGAGCGTGAAGCGCCTTCTCGTCCCCCGAGCGTATCCGCTGGGCCAGATCCCTCTCCTGCTCCCTCGTCAGGAGCGCCGTATTGTTGATCTCCTTCAGATAGAGATCCAAGCTGCGTTCGCCCAGATGATCGTTATCTTTTCTTTCAGCGTACATCTCTTCCTTTTCCTTGAACCGTTCCTCGTCCCTCAGCTCTTCTCGCGCATGATTCTCCATGGCCTCACCGCCTTGATACCTGCGTCCACTTTCTATTTGAGTGCTCCCATCAGGTATCTACACCTCGGACATGGAAGTTCTCAAATTTAAAGGTGGGGTACTAAGTGCAGGTATCGTTGGCGAAACTAAGGCCTATTCCTGGTGCACTAAATAACACCCGATTGCGACACCATTGTATCCGAAATGCCGAAATATGTCAACAATAATTATGGGGCTTTTTCGGGACGCGGGACCGCCGGAGCTCCGGGCCCGATGCAGTGGGGCCGTCGGTCCCACTTTTTTTCTTGATCGCAATCGATTATTCTGCCATACATTGCTTGGTTTTCGGGGCCGCGACCCTGTTTCCAAGCGAGGGACTTGCCTTGAACGGCTCAATAATCTTCGTCTCCGACACGCATTTCAAGTACCGCGAGGAGTCCCCTGAAGAGAGACTGAAAAGGGCCTATTTCCTCGATTTTCTCGCGGGGCTCGAGGGGACTTCCCGCCTCTACCTCGTCGGCGACATCTTCGACTTCTGGTTCGAATACCGGAGCGTCGTCCCCCGGTACTATCGGGACATCCTCGATGCCCTGTCTTCGCTCAAGAGAGGCGGGACGGAGATCTTCGTCAGCGGGGGCAATCACGATTTCTGGTACGGCTCGTTCATCTCCGAAACGCTCGGCTTCACGATCCTCCCCACGCTCGCCGTTCACGATCTCCAGGGCAGGCGTATCGCAATCACGCATGGCGACGACCTTCTCCCCCGCGACTTCGCGTACAAGACGCTCAAAGCGCTCATCCGGAGCCGGCCGGTCATCCGGCTCGCCCGCGCCGTCCACCCGGACCTCCTTTTTGCGTTCGCCGAGCGGTTCTCGAAGGCGAGCAAGGGGATCACCGAAGGAAGGACGGAGCGCTCCGCGCGGATGCTCCTCGAGATGGCGCCGCGCTCGTTCTTCCGATGGGGCAACGACGCCTTCGTGATGGGGCACATCCACTACCCGTGCCTCGAG
>JBGPBA010000167.1:0-4106 GCA_041481005.1 Candidatus Krumholzibacteriia bacterium
CATGATCGGGTAGGGTGACCGTGTAGTCGTAATCGGTTCGGGCATTATCGGTAAATGCGCCCTCGACCCTGAGACGGTAGAAATGGGGAAGCCGCCGGGGGCCGAGAGCGACAACGGCGTCCGGACGCAGCCCGTCGACGCTCACGTGGATGACATACTCGAACTGCGCTCCGTTCGCGGCTGCCGCCTGTCGCTGCGGCCGCGCGATAGGCGAGCCGGCCGCCGCCGGAATCGAGCAAGCCGCGAGCAATGCGAGGATATTGAGTATAAGCCGTGTGACCCGTGCAGGCGAAGATGTCATGACAATGGTGCCTCCGCTTTTCGATGCCTGCCGCGAGCGCGCGATCGCCCTGTTCAGGGCTTCACAACGAACTCGGCGCTCTTGAGAACCTCTCCGGACGGCGATTTCACGTCGACCCGCCAGGTGCCCTTATACTCCGGGCCCATCTTCTTCGAGCTCCAGGTCCGCCACGAGCTCGACCTCACGGGAAGCGTGACCGCCGTCATCTCCTTGTCGTTGTAATACCAGACGTGATCGACCGACGACGTGTCGGAGCCGCCGGTGATCCTCACGAAGCAATAGACGCTGCCGACCGAGTCCGCGAAGGCGGTGTCGGCGCCGACGGGCTGCCTATCCTGAACTCCCCTGCAGAAAACCATGTCTTCGACCTTGAGCCCCGCGGTCTGCTGCGCGCCGACCACGGCGGGGAGAGCGACAATCACCATCGCGATCAGAATCGCCCAATACTTCATCTCGTTCCTCCTCCTTGCGAAAACCCTTCCCAGCTTCTTCAATATACGCTGTCGCCCCAGGTGTCGAAACCATTATAACAGAGCACCGGAATCAGAGGAATCGCTTAATCTGCTCCTCGAGGAATCGCGCCGGACCTTCCGCGTCGAACGGCCATGCGTACACGAACTCGACTGAGGGATGGCGCTCGCGTGCCCGGGCGATCGCCGCGGGAATATCGACCTCGGCATGAGCGCCGCCCGGCGTCATCATGGCGGTGGCGACCATCACCCTCGTCGCGCCGCGGACGGCGGCGCGCTCCAGCGCCTCGTCGACCGACGGAGCGCAGAACTCGTTGAAGGCGACGACGACCTCGAGCCCGAGCCGGCGGCCGAGGCGCGCGCCGAGATCGAGAGACGCGGCGTGGAAGCGGTCGTTCTCGGACGTCCGGGGCCACCCCCGAAGCTTTTCGTCGAGCTCGCGGAAACGTCTTTCGAGTGATTCGCGGCGATTCGCCGAATCGCCCGCGCCGAGCCCGCCCGCGTCCCCTCCGAGCCGGGCCTCGAGCCCGAGAAGCTCGAGGAGCTCGCCCCGGGGGAAATCGCTCGGGGGCACACCGTGCATGGCGAGGACGACAACGGTGCTCATCGGGTCCGCCTCGTCCGCGGCGCCGGCCCGCGCCCACCGTCCGTGGGACGCCGCGAGAGCCTCGAGTCGACGATCAGGTAGAAAGTCGCGACACCGCGATACGGGGCGAAGGGCTCGAGCGCCCGGCGGACCTCCGCCGCCGACATACGGCTCCCGTCGCCAAAGTATTTCCCGAGGATCGTGCGGATGCCGAGGTCGTCCGCCGGGACGACGTCCGGGCGGCCGAGGCCGCGGATGAGGACGTACTCGGCCGACCACAGCCCGAATCCCCGCACGCCGGTGATCGCCTCCCGCACCTCGTCGTCGCTCATCACCTTCAACCGCTCGAGGTCGAATGAGCCGGACGCGACGAGCAGGGAAAAATCCCGGATGTACTCCGCCTTTCGGGCCGAGAGGCCGCAGCCTCGAAGCCCCTCGATCCGTGCCCGCGCGAGCGCATCGGGCCGGGGGAACATCACGTGACCGTCGAGCCGCTCCCCGTAACGCTCGATGACGCGGGAGCGGATTCTATAGGCCGCCGTGAGCGAGATCTGCTGCTCGGTCACGGCCGTGACCGCCATCTCGAAGAGCGAGGCGGGCCGCATCGCCTTGAGCCCGCGCATCCGCCTCGCGATCGGTCCGAGGACGCGGTTCTTCGCCGCGATTCTGTAGTAGGGCGTGAGGTCGAGATCGGTCTGAAGAAGCCATGCGACCGTCTCCCGGAGCCGCCACGCATCGTCGGTATCGGTTGAGCGCGCCTCGAGCACCGCGGGTGAGCGGCCGATCTGCCGTACTTCTATCAGCGCGGGCCGTCCGTCGATCCGCACCGTCTCGCGGAACGCCGTCGGATCCTCGGGGGATTCGCGCGAGAAGCTCGCCACGGCCCTCAGCGAGAGGCCGAGATCGTACGGCCCCGTGACCTTGATGCGAGCGCGAGACATTCGCCGGTTCCTCCGTCGGGGGCGCCCGAGCGCCGCGGACACCCGAATCTTCTACGTGCGACGTGCCGCATCATACTATAATCGCCACCGCACCGAGAGATCAAAGTTCCGGCACCCCGAAAAGGAGACGGTGAATTATGCGAACGTGTGCGCTCATTATCGCGGCCGCGATCGCCGCGGCCCAGATCTGCGCGGCGCCGAGCGGTGCCTATCCGACCGCCGGCCCCGCGGCGGGTGGGGCCGCAGCCGCGGCAGCAGCAGCCCCGCGGAAAGCGGCTCAGCCCGCCCCGCGCATTTCCGTGACGACGGTCGATTTCCTCAAGGACCGGGGTCTCGCCGTGAACGGGGCCGGGCCTCTCCTCATGAGGCTCGACGCCTTCAGAAACCGGCTCATCGTCGCGCACACGCTGAGCTCCTCTATTTCAGTCATCGATTGCAGGAGCCGCGCGGTCGAGAACATCGCGCTCGAAGGGAGAGCGCTCCAGCACCTCAAGGCCGAGGCGTTGACCTTCAGGAAGAAGACGGGAGACGTCTACCTCATCGGCGGGCGCTGCTTCTCGATCGCTTTCCCCGACGAGCGGCGATCGAAGACGATTCCGACCGGCGTTCAATTCGAATCGATCGCCGTCGACGAGGAGACGGGCAACGCCTTCATCGCGGGGCGCGAGAGCAAGGAGCTCGGATTCTACGCCGCGAAATCGGGCACCCTCACGATGCTTCCGTGGCTCTCGACCCGCGAGAATCTCGTCAATCTCAATGCGACCCCGCCCCCGCCCATTCGAAAGGTGATCGCCGCCCCCGAGCTGAATTGGATCATCGCGGTGGACGGCTACGCTCCGGCCTTCTACCTCTTCGACGGGCGCACGGGAAAGCTCGTCAACTCTCGCCCCCTCAAGCTGACCGCCGGCGGACGGTGGCATCTCGCGGGGTATAACGAGAGGGAGCACAACCTCTACCTTGTCGTCGAGACGAACGACCGGCGGGTGGTCGAAGCGGCGAAGATCAACGTCGTGAGCGGCGAAGCGACGGTCGTCCAGCTCCCGCAATTCACCGAGGGAGTCGGCATCATCTATAACCCCGCGCGGGACGAGGTCTACATCCCCTATGACAACCACCCCTCGGTCCACGTCGTCGACTTCAGGAACGGCGGAACCGTCGCCGAAATCAAGATCCCCGCATACGGAAACGACGCGAGCGCGGTGGACGAGGCGGGAAACGTCCTGTACGTCGCGAGCTGGGCGCAGGGAGAGGTGGACGTCGTCGATCTCGTCTCTCGAAAGCTCGAGAAGCGGATCACCGATCTCGGAATCATCCCGCACATGTTCACCATGGCGTTCGACCCGGAGAGACATCTCCTCTACTATCCGAAAGGAGCCGCCGCCGTGAACGGCACCTTCGGAGCGGCGGTGACGGCGCTCGATCCCGTCCACGAGACGCGGAGCAAGATCTACACGGGCTGGGCGCCGATCGATCTCGTCGCGCTTCCCGGGCGCGGAAGCTTCCTCGTCTTCGACTCGGAGGACGAGTTCGCCGAGGTGCACCCGGACGGGAAGTACGAGACGCATCGGCTTCCGTACGACTACCCGATCGAGGCGGTCCTCAATCCTGACGGCGACGTCTACCTCTCCTACGGTCCGCATCAATCATACTGGCCCGTCCTCTACATCTGGGGCGCGAAGAACGGGATCATCACCGTGCGCGCCAAGGACCTCGGCTTCTACGACCGCCGCATCCCCCGCCAGGCGCACAAGATGGTCTTCGACGCGGCCGGCATGCTCTATTTCACGCAGAACAACTGGGGCGTCGAG